>DATICR010000291.1:0-6481 GCA_035456745.1 Ignavibacteriaceae bacterium | reverse complement strand
TGGCAGTGAAGCTGCCGGAGCTGCTGTCCTTGAGATAGGGAATATTTATAGCACTATGAAAGATTATGATTCGGCAATAAATATATATGACCAGGCAATTGACAGGATTCCTAAATCTCCCCGAATTGCAGAGATAATGTTTATGAAGGGAGTCTCATATAGTAATAAACAGCAACCGGATAAAGCATATGGAGTGTTTCAGGATGTTGTTCAAAATTACGATGGGACTATATTTGCTGATAAGGCAAAATTTGAGTTGGGATTGATTGAACTTTCAGCCAAACGATATGATAATGCATTATTTTACTTCAGAAACCTGGCAGAATCCCGAACAGATGATATCGGAGCGGAGGCACAATATTATATCGGAATTACCTATAATGAACAGGATAGCACTGAAAGTGCAATCAATGCATTTGAAAAAGTCCGTACAATATATTCAGCTTATGACGAATGGCTGACAAAATCTTATATGGAGCTTGGAGATATTTACGTAAAGCAGGATTCTACTGATAAGGCTAGGGAATATTATCGCGCAATAGTTTCAAAACACAAGGGTGATCAGTTTGGAAAAGAAGCACAAAATAAATTGAGGAAACTGGAATAATGAACTGGAAGATTGTGACACTGATTATACTATCTTCAGCATTATCATATGCGCAGGATACTAAGAAAACTAATCCCAATGTTGAACTGCCTGACTTTGTAATTACCGGTAAAGAGGTGATTTCGGTTGAAAAAGCAAAAAAGATTCCTCCGGATTTTGTTTCAGTTCTTTCTCCTGAGTTTATTAGACCTTCTTACTCTCCAGAAGAGTTGGCCTTAAAAGAATTTCCAAACCCATTGAAAAATAATTTAAATCTTTTTGACACTTTAAGTTACAATAATGGCTGGCTTGAAGGCGGAATTGGCTCATACTATTTACCTGAGGTCAAACTGACTTATTCAAGTCCTTTTACCAATGGCATATTTGAAGGGAGACTCGGAGCATTAAATCAAAGAGCATATGTAAAGAATAGTGAAAAATATATTTTTAACGGTGGAGCGACTCTATATTACTTTATTAATAGCAGCCTTTCCGCTTTTGAGGGGATGAAGCTTAAACTCAATGGAAATCTTGCCACTTCCGGTTTTAAACTCTATGGTGCAGCACTAAACCCAGATACAAAAAGAGTAATGAATACTGGAGATTTCTCTTTCACTTTGAATAATTTTTCCGGCAGTGAATTTCTTTTTAACTTTGAATTTTCTGACGAACTTGCAGCACTTGACAAACCAAATTTTTCTGAAAATCTTTTTGGCTTTTCGGGATTTATGCAGGCAAATTTCTCCGCATTTAATCTTGGATTAAAAGCAGATTATAAAAGACAGTTTATCCTGAACGAACTTCAGAATAATTCCGAGTATTATTTCGTTAATATAAGACCGACTGCCGGACTTGATTTAAGCGACGTTCTGCGCATTCAGGTTGGAATTTCTTACTCACAGGATGGAAATAATTCCACTAGCGCTCCATATGCCTCCGCAGCTTTACATATTAATAAGGAACTTACTTTATTTGGTGAATTTGCTCCGGATGCAGAATTCCTTACAGAAAATTATTTTATACGAGTTAATCCTTATTTAAATACCGGAAGTGTTACACATATATTTTTCGAGAAAACAAATGTACTTAGTGCCGTTCTGAAATATGAATACGGAACATATTTCGAAATTGACGGCGGAATTAAATATTTTGCAGCTGATTCAATACCTGTTTTTGCATTAAATATGCTTGACGGTACTTTTAATATTGTTAAATTAAAAGGTAGTAGTGTAGCCGGTTTTATTAATATGCTGTTTCATCTTGGACCTTATGGGATTTTCTATGGAACTGCGCAACTGGAAGATGCAAGAGATGAATTTAATAATGTTTTACCGTACCATCCAAAAGGAACTGCATCACTTAAGTACAACTATGAGTTTAAGATGGGATTAGGTACAGGTGCATCGTTATATTATTCTTCAGATTTTCTAGGAGCCAGAACTTTTGCTGATTCCATTAGTACAAAAACTCTGGATTCTTATATTGACCTGGGTTTAAATTTTTCTTATAAATTAACACCGGGATTTATCCTTACATTAGATGTAAATAATCTGCTTAATCATGATAACTTCAAATGGCCCGAATATAAAGAGTTTCCGTTAAATGTTATCGGTGGAATTAAATTTAACTGGTAAATTTTATAATTAAATAATTCAGGTATAATGGATACTGCAGATGTAATCAGAAAGATTTCAAAAAAGGCCGGAATACCGGATACTGAAACTAAAAAGTTTTTTGAAATCTTCCTGAAACAGATTTCCAACATATTGAAACCGGGTGAATCTGTAAAAATTCCCGGTGTAGGATTGTTTCAACTCCGTGTTGGACAGATCGAAAATCCAATGGAAAAGGATCTACAACAATTTATTTATACAAATCTGATTATTTTCATAGGGGAAAATGATCAAATTTCCGGGGGCGAACAGGTAATCTTTAATGTTCCTATGGAGTTTGAGGAAAAATATCAGACGATAGATTCTTTTTTTAGTTTAAGTATTGGCAAACCAATTATTCCTTTAAAAGGTGTTAAAGCTTCAGAGTTCTTTATCCCTCCTTCCGGTCCGGAACTTAGAGGCTTGATTGAGTCAAAAGTTATCCGACTTTTGGAAGAAGCAGAAAAAACGGAAGGGGGAAAAGAAACCGAAATAATTTTATTCAAATCGAAACAGAATGCTGTTGATATTGAGCAGGTGGAAGAAGATGTTCCTGTCCAAAGTGATTTTCTTAAAACCAGGGAATTTGAAAATTTATCATGGGATTTCGGAGAAAATCTGTCGCAGGAGATTGAACAAGAGACAAACTTGCAGGAAGAGAACTTCCTGAAAGTTAAAGTGGATGAAATTTCAGATGAAAATAAAAGTTTCCCTGTAGAAGACAATGAGGATGTTCCGCATTTTGAAGAGGAAGAAACAGTACAACAACATCAGGATGAAGAAATATTTGAGGACGTAGTTGATGAAGAGGCTGAGTGGATGGAAACTGAGGAAGATTCAGAGGTGGAATTGAAAGATTCTGACTTTGAAGATATGATTGTAGAAGAGACAGAAGATATAAAACCAACTGAAATGAATGCGGAGAAGAAAGAAATCGGTGAAATCAAACTCGAAAAATCAGATAAAGATGATCTGTCATTGAAAAATTTTCAAAGGGTTTCTTCATTGACTAAGGAGTTTAATACTAAAGTGGATGAAGAAAAAGACGAGGATACAGACTCTGAAAAATCTCATCCGAAAATTACAGAAGTGCGCGGTGGATTTCAAAAGGTCAGGAGAACTACAGCGGAATTTAATTTTGATTTCTCCGGAATGAAAGGATTGGATGATGAACCTGTATCGGATAAAACAGAAAAGGGAGCATATAGCTACAAAGGATACCGGAAGCAAAGTAAAATACCTTCCATAATAATAACCGCGGTTGTCATAATAGCCCTTGCAGGAATAATATTCCTTTACCTAAAACTTAAAAGTGAAAACAATTTATCACGGACAAATAATACTGAGACCGGGAAACCTCAGACAAAAGTAATCGAGAGAAATTATGATGTACCAGTTACCTATCCATATGATTCTGTCAAAGAGACAAAAAAAACAGGTGTACCAGGGAATGTTTCTGATCAAAATGTAACTTCCGAGAAGAAAATAGATACTTCCGGTAGAGAACTGAACTCCAATCAACCAGAGATAAGGGAATCTGTTAATGCAGAAAGAATTGAAAATTATATATACCAATACCCGGAAGGAATCGTTGTTCAGGTATCCTCCTGGAAAAGCAAATCTATTGCCTTGAGTGAAGTCAAGAAATACCGGAACGCAGGTTATACTGCATTTGCTGAAATGTCTACCGTTCCGGGCATGGGATTATATTACAGGGTAAAAGTCGGATATTTTAATTCACTTAATGAAGCAAAAGAATTCGCAAACGGAAATCAATAACTAAGTAAAAAGGAACGACAAAATTATGGAGTTATTCTCAATATTTCTGAAGGGCGGCACAATAATGTGGTTTATACTTGCCTGCTCTATAATCGGATTGACTGTTATTATTGACAGATTTATAGTTATAAGAAGGGCAAGAATAAATGTTCCGGCATTTATGGTGAGGTTGAGGGGAATGTTAAAGAAAAAAGATATATCGGGTGCAATAAGTTACTGCATGGAAGAGAAATCTCCCGTAGCAAATATAGTTAGAAAAGGACTGAGCAAATACAAACTTGGTCATGAAAGAGTAAAGGAATCAATAGAAAATGCAGGAAGACAGGAAATCAGTAAGCTCGAAAAAGGATTACCTGTACTTGCTTCAGTTTCAGGTATCGCACCATTACTTGGATTTCTTGGCACGGTGACCGGAATGATCTCTGCTTTTATGACAATCGAGGATCTTGCCGGTTCTGCTAATCCAAGCGATCTTGCCGGAGGTATATGGGAAGCACTGTTGACTACGGCGTTCGGATTGATGGTTGGTATTCCCGCACTTGCTTTCTACAATTATTTTCTAAGCGCTGTAAAAAAACTGGTGGGAGATATGGAAACAGTTGCAAATGATGTAGTCGATATTCTGCAGGACAGTTCAGCATCCAAATCTGAATTTGAAGAAGAAATAGAGATTGATATATAGGTCAAACAATGAAATTTAATACATCAAATGAACCGCTTGCTATTTTCAGTTATTCTTCATTAACTGATATAGTAATGCTGCTTCTGATATTTTTTCTGCTTACGTCGCAGTTTGTAATTCAAACCGGGGTAAAAGTTAAGCTGCCCGGTTCTAAAACTAATGAACAGACTGTACCCTCACAGCTTATAGTTACTCTCACTGCGGGAGGGGCAATTTATGCCGGGAAAGATGAGGTGACTATTGAAGAATTGCCTGCGAGACTGGCTTTGATGAAGGGGCAGGGAAAGGAACAAAACTTAATCATTCGTGCTGATAAAACTGTTGCGGTTGATATTGTTATCAAAGTGATTGATGCGGCTAAATCTACCGGAATTGATAAGTTCACAATTCAAACAGAAAAAGAAAAATTATAACCGGAACAGGCGATGACTTATAATTCGATAAGACATATTTCTTTCTCGATTTCACTGCTGATACACATTCTTCTTTTTGCTCTTTTACTTCTGATAAAATTTTCTCTCGACTATCCCCCCAGAGAATATGTTGAACTTTCATTTGGAAAATTTAACCAACCCGGCTCTTCAGGAGCAATCGGTACCCAAATAAATGAGGTTGAAGAAAATGCCCAGGCAAATAAAAATGAAACTATGGATAAGAGTAAAGAAATCAAAGAAGTAGAGCTTCCTAAAGCAAAAAATACTTCGGAGGAAAATGTTGTAAAGCCTGCTGATAAACAAAAGGAGCAGACTAAAGATGTTAAAACCGAGACAGAAGAAAAATCTGAATCTAAAGTCACTACTTCTGGCCAGGGAAATAAGGCAGAAGGAGAGGGAAGCTTTGGTTTTGATATCGACTGGGGTGGGCAGGGGACAAGAAGAATTTATAGCTATATTCTTCCTGATTATCCGGAAGGGGTAAATAAAGAAATCGATATAAGATTAAAATTTTCAATCCTGCCGGATGGAACAGTGGGGACAATTCTGCCTCTTACTAAAGCTGATACAAGACTGGAAAATGCTGCTATAAATTCTTTACGCCAGTGGAGGTTTGAAGCCCTGGATCCGGGACAAAAGCAGATGGAACAGGCGGCAGTGATTGTATTCCCTTATCGCCTTCGTTGAATAATTAAAAATAAACAATTTATAATTTACAATTGCTAATTGTCAATCGTTAATTTATCCTCTTCAGTTGTTTCTTTATAGTAAAAACTATAGAATAAGAATTCTCCCATTGTCAGCATAGTAAGAGAAAATGTATCCCTGTCGAAAAATAACCCAAGACCTTTTTCATTCATCACTAATTTTGCAATTATACCGGTAATCGACCACCCAACAGCAAACAGAATTCCGATCAATCCAAGATTGAGAAAACCTGATTTCAAATTTTCAGTCTGCCATTTTTTTGTAAAAATAACCAGTGCAAAGATAATATGAAGAAAAAATATAAATGCGGAAATCATCCTAATGCCTTAATCAAATAGTAGTTCTGCGATTAACAATGATTCTCCCGAGTATCCCTCCCAGAAGTCCGAATATAGAATCAATAAAAAGATTGCTGAATAAAATAAATAATGTATAAAGAAGAGAAAATCCGGTTGAAGTAATCTGATTTTTCATTCCGTTCATAAGATCTATAGTTTGTTTAGCTGCTTCCCCAAGTTTTAATTCATCAAGAAACTGAATAGCCTGCGGTAATGTCTGTACAAAATCATTTGAACGGGTGAAAAGCGTAATAATAAGATCGAAAAAAGTTGTAAATATAGCAGCAAAAATTCCTGTAATT
>DATICR010000290.1:0-4615 GCA_035456745.1 Ignavibacteriaceae bacterium | reverse complement strand
AGAAAATTCATTCTAGGTATCGTTTTTCCAATCTAGTTTAAATTAACTATCACTACTCTCTAGGTACGCTCTGACTACGCTTAAGGTACGCTCTGAGTACGGTCAATACTGCATTCAATATATTAACCTAAAATTGTGATTATGTATATTATATGCAACACTTAACGAACACAAAATTTCGTCCGGCAATGCCGGCAGAGGAATAACTAAAGGTTGGCAATTCTTCCATTCTATAAGAACCTTAATTTCAATTGCAGCAATGGGATGTAGTGTAGCAGGCATTTTAAATGGACGTACCAGAAAACCGGTATTTTATTAAATACGGAACCGGAAGAAAAAGTAATCTTCCGGTGTTCCTAAATAACAATTTTCTATGCAGCTTTAGTTTTTGAAGTGGGCTTTATATTCTGGTTTACCCTGAACAGATTTTTAGGATCATATTTTTTCTTAATCCGGGTTAGCCGTGCATAATTGTCCCTGTAAGTCGCTTTTATTCTTTCCTCTCCTTCATCATCCATCATAAAGTTTATATAAGCACCTCCCGCTGAATATGGATGGATGTCATCGTAATAGTCCTTAGTCCATTTAATAATTGCCTCATTATTTGCAGGATCAGGATCAACACCTACAATTACCATGGCATACATTGCATCCCTGTAACTCCAGGCTGTATCTTTCTTACCTGGTTTTGAGGCAGCCCCATTGATTGGATAAAAATGAGATTGTGAGAGAAGTGTCGGCATCAATTTAGCATTTTTTATATTCAATTCAATTGCCTCATCAGGTAATTCTTTAACAAAATCGGCTCTCCAATACCAATTTAATCCCGGCGATAGGAGGGGATCAAATATACTCTGCAACATTGGGAAGGGCATAGTTCCTACCATTTGAAAATCAGGTTTCATTTTTCTTACAGGGTCAAATACTTTTTCAGCTTTAGATTCCGGACCCGTATAGCACCATACTACACCGCACATCTTTTTATAATGCAGATTTTCAGGAAACGGTTCACCCGGCGGAACCGACATATATATAAAGAATCCATTCAAATCCTCCGGAGCCTTCCGGATAAAAGAATCATACCATCTCATTATTTCTGCGGCTCTGTTTAGATCCCATAACATTGGTCCGGCATATACATATTGCAGTTTATTTAATTTAAATAAGAAAGATGTCACTACTCCAAAATTTCCACCACCACCGCGGATAGCCCAGAATAAATCCCTATTTTCCTTTGCATTGGCTTTAACAAGTTTTCCGCTGGCAAGCACAACATCCGCTTCTATAAGATTGTCAATAGATAATCCATACTTTCTGCTTAGGTGACCAACACCGCCGCCAAGGGTTAAACCACCCACACCGGTGGTAGATATAACACCGCTTGGCACAGCATATCCAAATCCATTTGTAGCATGATCAACATCCCCCCACATTGAGCCTCCTCCTACACGAACAGTTTTGCTTACAGGATCAACATGTGTATATCTGATCTTTGAAAGATCAATGACCAGACCATGATCGCACACCCCCAGGCCTCCAGCATTATGTCCACCTCCTCTTATACTTACCAACAAATTATTTTCACGGCCGAAATTTACGGAAGTGATAACATCTGCTACATCAGCGCATTTTGCAATCATTGAAGGGTGTCTGTCAATCAGAGCATTGAATACCTTTCTTTCTTTTTCATATGACTCATCACCTGGTAAAATTAATTCTCCTCTCAGTGAGGATTTAAAACGGGTAATTACCGCACCATCAATCATATAACCTCCGATTAATTAAAATGAATAAGTATTATCGTCTAATAGAACAAGGAATAATTTTCTCAAAAAGAAAAAAAGATATTCATGAGGATTTAAAATCTTTTCAAGCTAAAAAAAAATAATTTAAATGACAATGGAAGATTATTGAATGACTGAACTATTTAATAATCATGTAAGGTTAATCACTTCCAGAATATTTTTGGATAATGAATAATTTAATATTAAACTATAGGAGATCTGAGTACTGCTAGGCCAGGAAAGGAATTTTGAAACAGGAAGTTCTTCGATTATTTAAATAAAATAAAAAAGATTATTCCCAGAACGGCAAAAACTATGACCACAGGATTTTCTGCGATGATTTCATTATATAGTACTACAGGAGAGAGTGCCCTGAGAAAATAATCACTCTTTGTGGATCCCAGAGACATAATGATATAACCAATCACTGCTCCCAGGTAGACTGAAAAGAAAAATTTAAGGATAAACAGTAATTTGGATTTGATTTCCATTGGAACAGAAAATTAAATATACATATAAACTTAATATTAAACTTTGAAAACATCTAATATTCCTGTAAGAAAATAATCATTATTATTCATTAAATAAAAAGGTACATAATATGGTAAAATGAATAACGGATTTTATTGAAAACATATGATAAAAGGAGTAAATTTTATTTTTAATTATTAAATCATATTCACTTAAAATCCGGATTTTTTATGTCTTTACTTACGAAAAAGTTGAAAGTTAAATTGGAACAATGGAGAAATGAAGTCAAAGGTATCCTTGAAAAAAGAAGTGAAAAGGTTATATCTGAGGTTACTGTTGGGCAGGCTTATGGAGGAATGAGAGGAGTGCGTTCCCTGATTTGTGATACTTCATGTGTTCCTCAGGACGAAGGTTTGATTATAAGAGGAATTCATTTGAAGGAATTAATGGATAGAACCCCTGAAGAAATTTATTTCCTCCTATTGACCGGCGAATTACCTTCGAAAGAGGAATTTGAAGATTTATCCGGAGAATTAAAGGAAAGAAAATCGGTACCGGAATATGTCTGGAATATCCTGAAAGCAATGCCCGGGGATTCACATCCAATGACAATGTTCAATACAGCATTACTTGTTATGCAAAATGAATCAGTTTTTGCAAAAAATTATAATGAAGGGATTAAAAAAGCAGATTACTGGTTAGCTACGCTCCAGGATGCACTTAATATTATAGCAAGAGTTCCGGCAATTGCTGCCGGTGTATACAGGTTGAGATTTAACAAGGGCGGACTCATCAAGCAGGATCCTTCATTGAATATGACAGAGGAATACGTTCACCAGCTTGGCTTTGAAGAGAAGGGTAAAGAATTTAATGATCTAATCAGGTTGTATCTTGTTGCCCATAGCGATCATGAAGGAGGTAATGTTAGTGCCTTAGCAACTCAGACAATTAATTCTGCACTTTCAGATCTTTATTATTCTTTGTCGGGAGGTTTTAACGGTCTTGCCGGTCCTTTGCATGGTCTGGCAAACCAGGAGGCATTGAAATGGATATTAGAACTAATGGAGAAATTTAATGGATCTCCAACCAGGGAACAGATTAAAGAACTAGTCTGGCAGACTCTGGAATCGGGTAAAATTATTCCCGGATATGGTCATGCTGTATTGCGTGTGACAGATCCTCGATTTGAAGGATTTCTGAATTTCGGGAAAAAATATCTGGCAGATAATCCAATTTTTATCACTGTGAATCGTATGTACGAAGTAATACCGGAAGAATTAAAGAAGATAAATAAAATTAAAAATCCCTATCCGAATGTTGATGCAGTTTCAGGAACAATACTATACTATTATGGTTTGAAAGAATTTGCCTACTACACGGTGATGTTTGCTGTATCGAGAACCCTTGGCCTGACCGCCCAGGCAGTTATTAACAGGGGTATGATGAATCCTATAATAAGGCCCAAATCAGTGACGACCAAATTTATCAAAGATTTAGTTGGATAAATATTAAAAGAAAATTAAGTAAATTTTTTATTTTAATCATAAATAAAAATTGTAAATAAATTTTAGTTACGGTATATTACGGTACAAAAAACGTATGGCTTCAAGGAACAAAGTCAAATTCATTTTCGTTACGGGCGGAGTTGTTTCATCTCTTGGAAAAGGTATCACTGCCTCATCACTTGGTCTTCTTTTAAAACAACGCGGTTATAAAGTTACCATTCAAAAATTTGATCCTTACATTAATGTTGATCCCGGTACCATGAGTCCTTTCCAGCACGGGGAAGTTTTTGTAACAGACGATGGTGCGGAAACCGATCTCGATCTTGGTCATTATGAAAGATTCCTCGATGTTAATATGACCAAAGCGAATAATACGACTACCGGTCAGGTTTATTATGAAGTTTTAACCAAAGAGAGGCGCGGCGATTACCTGGGAGCTACCGTTCAGGTTATCCCGCATATTACAGATGAAATTAAACAGCGTATGGTGAAGCTTGCTGAAATCGGGGAGTATGATATAATTATTTCGGAAATAGGTGGTACTGTGGGTGATATTGAGAGTCTCCCTTTTATTGAGGCGATCAGGCAGTTGATGATGCAGTACGGCAGAAAAAATACGATGAGTATTCACGTTACACTCGTTCCTTTTATTCCATCCGCCGGTGAGATGAAAACCAAACCAACTCAGCATAGTGTTAAAAACTTACTTGAACTTGGAATCCAGCCGGATTTACTAATATGTCGTTCGGAAAAGAAACTTGCCAAAGAAATCAGAGACAAAATTGCATTATTCTGCAACGTTGATTCTAAATCAGTTATATCTGCCTACGATTGTTCTTCAATCTATGAAGTTCC
>DATICR010000289.1:0-6558 GCA_035456745.1 Ignavibacteriaceae bacterium | reverse complement strand
TACATATAATTGTTAATGACAGGTTTGAAAATGAAAACCAGATTAGAGCAGTTCTCAACCAGCATCATATAATCGTAAAGAGAATTGACAGGATTGTTCCAACTCTTGAAGATGTGTTTATACATTTACTGGAGAAAGACTAAAATATAATTACTAATAATTTGTTCGTTTCCTCAGATTCGATTTCTTTATAAGATTATGTTGACCAGAATATTAGCTATTTCAAAAAAGGAAGTTCGGCAGTTAATGCGTGACAAGAGGATGCTTTATGTTCTTTTTGTATTTCCCTTTGTACTGCTTATACTTTTCGGATATGCAATAAACTTCGATGTCCATCATATAAGATTAGCTGTCTATGACAGGGACAATACCGAAATTACAAGAGACTTTATAAACCGGCTGACAAGTTCAAATTATTTCGACCTGATTACTCATTTAAATTCGGAGGATCAAATAAGAAAAGTGCTTGATGCCGGAGATGTACAGGCTGTCATTGTCTTCCCTCAGTATTTTTCGAGGAATATTTATTCCGGAAAAGAGGCACCTATCCAGATTCTTGTTGCAGGAGTTGATGCAAATACAGCTTCAGTTATAACAAATTATATGAGGGCCGCTTCGGCTACTTTTTCTGAAAAGCTGTCGGATGAAGCTTTGAGAGTAACCGGCAGAGAGGCAAATATACCTGTCAATCTTGAACCAAGATTTTTATACAACCCTGACTTAAACTCAACCAGGTATTTAATACCTGGATTGATTTCTATGATTCTTATAATGACTGCGGTTATCTCTATTGCGCTTTCAATCGTCAGAGAAAAAGAGAGAGGAACTATGGAACAGATAAATGTTTCTCCCCTCTCATCAATTGAACTGCTCATAGGCAAAACCATTCCTTATACAATAATTGCATTGGTTGTTGCATCACTTATATTATTAGCCGGGTATATTTTATTCGAAGTAACTATTAAGGGAAGTGTGCTGTTATTATTCATCTCAACATTTATATTTTTGTTCGCTTCACTAAATCTGGGAATTCTCATTTCCACAATTTCAGATTCCCAGCAGGTGGCATTTCAACTGTCGGCTTTAATTTCACTGCTGCCGTCTTTTCTATTATCAGGATTTGTATTCCCTATTGAAAGCATGCCTCCGGTTATTCAGATATTTACAAATATAACACCTGTTAAATTTTATATAGTGGTGCTTAGAGATATCCTTTTAAAAGGCGTTGGCCTTACTGCTTTCTGGGACCAGCTGATTTACCTGATTTTATTTTCGGTATTTTTTCTCGGACTTGCATCAATTATCGATAGAAGAAACAAGATGGCTTAGAAACAATGAAATTAATTTTAGCTATAATCACTAAAGAATTTCTTCAGCTGCGCCGCGACCCACGCTTATTTGCCATTATTTTTATTGCTCCCATTCTTCAATTAATATTGCTTGGTTATGCGGCTAATCTCGATATCAATAATATTAACACAATTGTATATGATCAGGATAATAGTGCTGCTAGCCGTGACTTCATTGAAAATTTTGAAAGCTCAGGTTATTTCACAGTAAATCATTATACAAATAATTATCAACAGGTTATGAATTATATTAATAATGGTGATGACCTTTGGGCTCTTGTTATTCCGAATGATTTTGAAAAAAAGTTGAAAAGGGGAGAACAGGTAGAAGTGCAAACGCTGTTCGACGGCTCTGATGGTAATAAAGCTTCAATTGCTTTTGGTTATGTTACGGGTGTGGTCTCCGGCTATTCTCAGAAAATTTTGATAGAAGTCATGAATAAATCGGGAATGCGGGGAATTGCTCCAATTAACCTGAATCCTGAGTTAAGGGTTTGGTATAATCCGGAACTTAAAACAAGATTCTTTATGCTTCCGGGAATTATGGGACTGCTTCTTACAATTATAACTACAACTCTTATGGCTATGGGTATCGTGAAAGAACGGGAAATCGGAACTCTTGAACAGATTATCGTTACTCCTATAAAGCCTGCTCAACTAATAATCGGAAAGACAATACCATTCATAATTTTAGGATTTATAGATGTACTTGTGGTTACCGTCGTGATGGTATTCTGGTTCGGAATTCCAATCAGAGGAAATTTTTTCTTTCTGATGCTGGCTTCATTGATTTATGTACTATCGGCACTTGGGTTAGGACTATTTATTTCTACGGTATCCAGAACACAGCAGCAGGCTATGATGGTGTCCATGTTTGGAATATTGTTACCTATGAATTTTCTCTCGGGATTCGCCTTCCCGATAGAAAATATGCCTGGATGGATTCAACCGATTACCTATCTTATCCCACTGAGATATTATATAACGATATTGCGAGGTGTCATTCTTAAAGGAGATGGCTTTTTTCAGCTTATCCCCGAAACATTTACTTTGCTCGGAATCGGTATTTTGATACTTACTGCCAGTTCAATGAGATTCAGAAAGAGACTTGAATAGAATAATTTAAATATTTAATCTTTATTATTTCTTTAATTCACGCTATCATGTAAACCCGGATATGCCGGAATCAAAAAAAGAAATTAAATTATTTTATCTGCCCGTTGTATAAAAAGGTTTTTCCTCCGATAATTCGACAATCCGCTAATCTGTTAATTAGATAATTCACTTGAATAATCCATAAAGATTCTGAGAAATAAAAATCCGGAATCCTATAATATGAATTCCGGATTTTTCAATCACCTACCAATCATTCAACCATTTCCCAAGGCAGGATTTCACAGCATCGACATTCATTGAGATTTACTGTCGCAACAAATGTGAAAGCAGCTCATTCAATCATTTCACTGCTGAACATTCAATAGCACGCTGTCTCCATTATGCATCACAATTTTCAGGTCTTTACTGTCATGCTGAACATCATTCTTATCTACCTGCGAAACAACACATACAAGTTTCGTTGCACCGGTTTGATTAATTAAGTTCTGAATTGTTGAAGCAGCAATAGTATATTCTCCCGGATTGGAATCGAGTAATATAAATACCGGATCTCCAAGTGGGGGGAGTTGCATAGGAGGATGCATTCCGCCTCCATCGTGAGGTTCGCGGCGGGGATGAATCGGAGGTTGTATCGGCATTAACCTGATTGCTATAGGATCGTCAGATGTGCCTCCTGACCATTGCAGAGTCAAATCATTAGCAGGATTAATAGTGGAATCTTCAACAGGAGTAGTTATATGCACAAGCGCCATTGGAGCAGTTAATGTATAAGTTAAAGGTGAAAAATTATCTGAACCGGTTATCTCAAATTCATAATCGGCTCCGGGTATAAAGTCCAGATGCCCGTCATCAAAGAAACGCGGATAAAGTGAATAGAATACTCCGCCATCCGGACCAGTTCTTTTTTCCAGCTGAATCTGTCCGCCATTGTAATTAATATAAATCGAGCCGACATCTATTCCGTTTTTTATAAATGGCCGCGGGTGGAGGCTATCACCGAATACCAGTGCCATTGCGTGTCCGTTTATTTCATCATTCCACCTGATTGGTCCGAACAATTCATTCCAGCCCAGGGTAAATATACCGTCACAATCACGCATGGGAATGCCTTCATTATTCAGCACACCCATATCACTTTCAACCACAGAGGATTTGGTTAATTGATCCGACTGTTGGTCTGAGAGTGGTGCTACAACATTTTTTGAACATCCGTAGAAAAAGATCGGAAGAGAGATGCCGGATATTAAAATCAGTACTTTTAAAGTGTTCATTTTAAATGTCTCCTTTTATGATAATAATTTAATCATTTTAATCATGTATTTTTTCATTTCACACTTATATTGAAATTTTAACCCGGGCATTTTGTTTTTTATATTTGAGCAGGAATAACAAATAAAGGTTTAAATTGAGCAGAGTAAAACTGGAAATGCCCGAAAAATTTGAATTTTCAACGGATATCTCTGTAAGAATAACTGATATTAATTACGGAAATCATTTGGGCAACGATTCCCTTCTCTCTTTGATACATGAAGCCAGAGTAAGATATCTTAATAATATCGGCTTTAGTGAAGTCAATATTGGCGGATACGGAATTATAATGGTTGATTCCGTTATTATTTATAAATCCGAAGTCATATATGGTGATGAATTAATTTTTAGTATCGCGGTAATAAATGTTTCTAATACTGGCTGCGATTTTTATTATCATGTAAAGAAGAAAAACAGCTCAAAGGATACTGCAATCGCAAAAACAGGAATAGTTTTTTTTGATTACAATAAAAAGAAAATTACTACCGTTCCGAAAATCTTTATTGAAAAAGTTGAGAAGCTGAAACATCACTGAGATTTTTTTTACGGAACCTCTTTCGAAAGTCGCTATTATTAATAATTTACCGGCGGCTATTTAATAATCAATTTTACCTAAAATAATATTCAGAGGATTAATGAATGGAAGCAACTAATCCTGTCCCCCCGATTGAAAAAATATTTCAACCCTTTAAGGCATTTGCAAAAGTCGAAGCTTCAAGTGGTATAGTTTTAATTTTTTGTACAATAATTGCACTGGTTTGGGCGAATTCTGGATTCTCAGAATCTTATACTGGTTTATGGCATACCAATATTACAATTGGAATAGGAAACTATAACTTAAGCTACAACCTGCACTACTGGATCAATGATGGATTGATGGCAGTTTTCTTCTTTGTTGTAGGCCTTGAGATTAAGCGTGAGTTTTTGGTAGGAGAACTTTCAACTGCAAAACAGGCTGCCCTTCCTGCAATTGCAGCTTTGGGAGGCATGATAATTCCTGCTCTGATTTATACATTATTCAATTTAAATGGCAAAGGAGAAGCAGGATGGGGAATTCCAATGGCTACCGACATTGCTTTTGTAATTGGTCTTATGGCATTACTTGGTTCACATGTACCGTCAAATCTGAAAATATTTATTACTGCACTTGCAATTGCAGATGATATCGGAGCGGTACTTGTTATAGCTGTTTTTTACACGTCGGAATTATCAGTATCAGCACTCCTGGTAGCAGGTGGAATTCTTTTGATTTTATTTGTACTAAATCGGCTGGGAGTCAGAAATTTGCTTGTATATACAGTGCTGGGACTGTTTCTCTGGCTGGCATTTTTGAAATCCGGAATTCATGCTACAGTTGCAGGTGTACTGTTTGCCTTTATTGTGCCGGCTACCGCAAGATATAATACTAAAGAATTTCTGATGAATGGAAAAGACCTGCTTAAAGAATTCGATGAACAGGGAAAGGAAGGAATGAATGTTCTTGCAAACGAGGAAAGGCAGAATATCGTCCAGACACTTGAAAGTAACTGCGCAAAAGTTTTAACTCCTCTTCAAAGATTTGAACATAATCTGAATCCATGGGTATCATTTGTAATTATGCCCGTATTTGCATTGGCAAACGCAGGTGTCCTTCTGCAGGAAAACTTCTTTTCAGCATTGATAAATGAAATTAGTCTGGGAATAATTACCGGATTATTCATCGGGAAACAGATTGGAATATTTATCTTTTCCTGGCTTGCCGTAAAATTAAATATCGCAGAATTACCGGCAAATGTAAACTGGAAACAGATATATGGAACAGGTATTTTAGCAGGTATCGGGTTTACAATGTCACTATTCATTACTAATTTGGCATTTACCGGAGAGGAACTTTCTAATGTGGCTAAAGTGGGAATACTTTCCGCCTCATTAATTTCAGGAATAGCCGGCTACCTGCTGTTAAGGTTCTCAGCATCAAGGAATATCCAAAAAGAGGTTTCGGTTTGATATAGATTGCAAAAAAAGATTTAATGATTTATTATTTTTAATTGTAACATTTGAATTAGTAAGATTTAGGAGAGAGAATGATCAAATTAGTGTTATTGCGTCATGGAGAAAGCACCTGGAATAAAGAAAACAGATTTACAGGCTGGACAGATGTCGATCTGTCTGATCAGGGAATTCTTGAAGCTGAAAAAGCAGGTGAAGTTCTTAAGGAAGAAGGATATGTGTTCGATATGGCTTATACTTCGGTATTAAAAAGGGCTATCAGAACATTATGGATTACCCTCGATAAACTTGACCTTATGTGGATCCCGGTTGAAATATCCTGGAGACTAAACGAAAGACACTATGGAGCTTTGCAGGGTTTAAATAAAGCTGAAACAGCAAAGAAATTTGGTGAGGAAAAGGTGCATACTTGGAGAAGAAGCTATGATATAAGACCACCGGCACTTGAAAAGAATGATGAACGATTTCCCGGGAAGGACCCCCGGTATAAATATTTGACAGAAAAAGAACTGCCGCTTACTGAATGTTTGAAAGATACAGTAGAAAGATTTCTGCCATACTGGAAAGAAACTATCACCCCTTCAATAAAATCAGGAAAGAAAATCATAATCGTTGCACACGGTAATAGTCTGCGTGCTCTTGTGAAATACCTTGACAGTATTCCGGATCAAGAAATAGTCGGATTAAATATTCCTACAGGAATCCCTCTTATCTATGAACTGGATGAGAATCTAAGACCAATTAAGCATTATTACCTCGGGAGTCAGGAAGAAATAGAAAAGAAAACTCAGGCAGT
>DATICR010000288.1:0-3638 GCA_035456745.1 Ignavibacteriaceae bacterium | reverse complement strand
AAATGTGTTCGATTCCGTCAGAGTATCTGAAGAACAGGCGTTCTCAGTTTATCAGCAGAATGATTGGCGGAAAAAACTTCCTCAGCTAATAAATATTGCCGAAGTTCTGACAGACAGTCTGAATTTAGCAGAAAAAGTTTTGAATGCACTTAATGAAGGTGCTGATATAAAAGATCTTGCAAGGCGGTATACTAAGAGAGACTCCTTAAGAGAAAAAGGAGGAGTGTTCGGATATTTCAATATAACACAGCATGGGGAAATCGGCCGGATTGCATCGCAACTTAAAATAAATGATATATACGGTCCAGTTAAACTGGACGATGGCTACTCAATATTCAAGGTGCTCGACAAAAAAGATGACACAACGAGTTATTCAATGAGCTTTGATGAAGTTAAAGCACAATTGATTGAAAAGATTACCCTATCGAAATTTGAAAAATATATAAATGAATACAATGCCGCGCTGGCAAATAAATACAGTGTGGAAATAAACGATGATGCGCTTAAAAACATTGATGGCATATTTATGAATCTGGTAGTTGCCAGGTATATGGGATTTGGAGGAGAGATTTATGCAGTTCCTTATACTGAAGAATACTCCGGCTGGTATGATATCTGGCAGAAAAACAGAAATATAGCTCAGTAAAAATATATTATTATGCACCGTAACAGATTAATAAAAATATTCCTAATATTATTTTATTTCACAGGTTTAGCTCAAGCACAGCCTTATATTTTTTTTAACGACAGTCCCTCAGATAATTATTATGAACCGAGCTATGGGTTCTATTCCGGTCAGAGTATTGTAGTGCTGACTAACGGTGATAAGTTCCCTGTCGACATAACTCATAAGTATTCCGGACTTAATGCACTACGGTTAAGATGGAAATCGGTTTCCGGCGGTGATTGGGGAATTGCTGTCGGAGAGCAGGGATTTATTCTACACGATGCGACGATCAAAGATTCAATAACTTTCAGAGTATTTTCATTAGCTTCAGTCGATTCTTCATCACTTCCGGTAATTTACCTTGAAGATAATCAGAATCATCAGACAGGTAAATTGTACCTTTCAAATTTTACAGATGACATCGCGGCAAATGAATGGATTAAAATTTCCGTTCCCCTAGCTCCTTTCATTCAATTCCCCGGAGATGCTGATTTGACTAAGGTTAAAACGATATGTTTTGGTCAGAGCATTGGGGATGGAAATATTCATACTCTTTATCTTGATGAAATTCTGATGTTGTCTTTAAATGATATTGACACAATTCCGCCGGCGGTACCATCTGGATTAGATGCCATAGGTTATAATTCTATTATACATCTTAGCTGGAATCCAAACCCCGACATAGACCTAGATGGTTACAGAATCTATCGTGCTGATAGCGGTAATTTTAATTTAATCGCTTCAGTTGAATCCAATATGACCTACTATAATGATCATACGGGCATTCCCCCTAAAACATTCAGCTACAAAGTTTCAGCTTTCGATTTTAATCTTAATGAATCGGGTTTGAGTGATGCTGTTACTGCATCCACGACTTCTCTTCCCGATTCAGTATTGCTGGATTCTGTTCAGCGGGCAACATTTAAATATTTTTGGGATTATGCGCACCCGGTTTCAGGTATGGCAAGAGAGAGGCTGGGCTCGGGTGAAACTGTAACAACCGGTGGATCCGGGTTCGGGGTGATGGCCATAATAGTTGGTGTCGAAAGAGGATATATTACTAGGGAGCAGGCTGTGGTGAGAATGCTGACAATATTGAATTTTCTCTATTCTACAGCCGACAGATTCCATGGCGCGTTCCCTCATTGGATGAATGGTACAACCGGAAATGTTATTCCATTCAGTCAATATGATAATGGGGGCGATCTTGTTGAAACAGCATATATGATCCAGGGATTACTGACAGCAAAGCAATTCTTTAATCAGAATAATAACAACGAAGAACAGATAAGAAACTTAATAACTTCGATATGGGAAAGTGTTGAATGGGATTGGTACAGAAAAGATAACGGGAATTTTCTTTACTGGCATTGGTCACCTGATTATGGCTGGATAATGAATTTTCCGATTCAGGGTTATAATGAAACCATGATTACTTATCTTCTGGCAATTGCATCTCCGACTCATTCGATACCTGCATCACTTTATCATCTTGGATGGGCGAGCAATCCGGATTATCTGAATGGTAATTATTATTATGGTATTCCCTTATTTGTTGGATGGCCGTTTGGCGGCCCCTTATTTTTCGCTCATTATTCATTCCTGGGATTTGATCCGCGGAATAAAAAAGATGCCTATACTAACTATTTTATAAACAACAGAAATCATACATTAATTAACCGTGCATATTGTATCGATAATCCACATAATTATACCGGTTATGATTCTGATACCTGGGGACTAACAGCCTGCGATGGTCCATTCGGATATGACGCTTTTTCACCAACAAATGATAATGGAACAATTGCCCCGACGGCAGCTCTCTCTTCTATGCCTTATACTCCAGTGGAATCAATAGATGCCATGAAAAGTTTCTTCTATGAATATGGAACAAATCTTTGGGGAACCTATGGATTTAAAGATGCATTCAATTTAACACAAAACTGGTATGCCGACAGCTACCTTGCAATTGATGAAGGACCAATTATAGTAATGATTGAAAATTACCGTTCTCAGTTATTATGGAATAATTTTATGGCTAATCCGGAGATTCAGCCGATGCTGGATTCAATTGGATTTGTTCCAGATTATTCCGGAATAAAAAATGATTCGGGCATTCCCGAAAACTTTTTGCTGGAGAATAATTTTCCTAATCCTTTTAACCCGGAAACTAATATCGAATTTCAAATTGCTGAAACCGTTCATGTTACATTGAAAGTTTATGATATGCTTGGAAACGAAATCAAAACTTTGGTTGATGAAGGAAAAATTCCCGGTAATTATATAGTTCGTTTTAACGGTGCAGGATTATCCAGTGGAATCTACTTTTATGTCTTGAATGCCGGAGGACATTTATACTATAAGAAAATGTGCCTGCTTAAATAATAAATCTAATATACAGATGAATTTAAATTATTCCGTAAAACAGTTTATTGCCATAGTATTCTACGGTTGTTTATTTCTGAATGCTTCTCCTCGGATAGAATGCAGGGAACTTCCAATAATTGAAAAAAAATTTACTAAAGTAATATTTAATAATGAAGAGATGGTAATCCGGTATTTAAAAAGTATACAGGATAATTTTTCTACTGATGCATTACTTGTTCCTGCTATGGAAGATAATTCCGGACAGACATTCAATAATGCGGTAACTGCAATGGCATTCATTTTATTGGGAGAGAAGGAAAGAGCCGGGAGAATTCTTGACTTTTATGCTGTACGAACCGATTCATCAAACCTGGAAATAAATTATCAGAATTTTTTCTGTAGCGGTGACTCAAGAGGTTTCTATCAGAACATTGATTTGGATAATTCATACTATCCTTTTATAAGTGACCGGTGGATGGGTGATAATGCTTGGCTTTTGATTGCATATAAATACTATGAGAGTGAATATGGATTTAATGAAAAACCTCTTTACGTTCTTGTAACAACTTATTTAAAAAATCTTTTGCTCGAATTTTATATTGAT
>DATICR010000287.1:0-11000 GCA_035456745.1 Ignavibacteriaceae bacterium | reverse complement strand
ATACTTACCCAGACTCTCGGGACTAAAATTCAGCTTGTGGGAGATGATATATTCGTTACAAACACTGAGAGACTGGAAGATGGAATTGAAAGAGGTGTAGCTAATTCGATATTAATCAAAGTTAATCAAATTGGAACGCTGACGGAAACCCTTGATGCCATCGAAATGGCTAAGAAAGCAGGTTATACAAATGTAATCAGTCACCGGTCAGGTGAAACTGAAGACACTACGATTGCGGATATTGCGGTAGCAACAAATGCCGGACAAATCAAAACCGGTTCTGTTTCCAGAACAGACAGAATTGCAAAATATAATCAGCTTCTAAGAATAGAGGAGGAACTTGGTATAGTAGCATTGTTCCCTGGGATATCAGCACTTAATTATACTGAATAATTTTTTTTTTAACATTGAGCCCTTTAAAAACGAGCTCTATAAACTGTTGGGGATCTTATGCCCGCAAATGATTATCTGAAATGTAAACAACTGATTAAAGAAAATAAAATTGAAGTAATTGATCTCAAAGCAATAGATCTTACGGGAAGACTACATCACATTTCGCTTCCGGTAAACAATAGTGTTTTGGACAAAATGATTAAAGAGGGAGTCGGTTTTGACGGTTCCAGCTATGGTTTCAGGAAAGTGGAAAACAGCGATATGGTGCTTATTCCCGATTTGAAGACGGCTGTTATTGATCCTTTCAGGGAAACTCCCACATTAAGTTTCTATGCTCATATTTCATTAACAGATGAAAAAAGAACACCTTTTAATCAGGATGGTAGGTACCTTGCAAAACAGGTAAAGAACCTGCTGAAAAAAACTACGGGAACTGATTCTTCATGGTGGAGCACGGAATTCGAGTTCTATATTTTTTCAAATGTTGAATATGATACCAGGACTTCTTCGTCATACTACAAGGTCGAACATGCTGAAGAATTCTATAAGAAAGCATATCATGCTGCAAATCCGTTGGATGAGTATGATGATTTCAGGGATGAAGCAAGTAAGCTTCTTCAGAGGTTCGGGATAAAAGTAAAATATCATCATCACGAGGTAGGGGAAAGAGGACAGCAGGAAATTGAAACTTATTTCACCGATTTACTTGACACTGCTGATAATGTAATCACGGCAAAATACATACTTTCTAATTTTGCCCGCCGGAAAAATCTCTTTATAACATTTATGCCCAAGCCGATGTACCATCAGGCAGGCAACGGAATGCATCTTCATTTTTATCTGACTAAGAATGGAAAAAATGCCTTTTATAAAAAAGGTGAATATGGCAATATGAATGAGCTTGGAAGATTTTTTATTGGCGGTATGCTGAAGCATGGAGCTTCTTTATCGGCTTTTACAAATCCAAGCACAAACTCTTATAAAAGATTAGTCCCCGGATTCGAAGCTCCCGTCGTGTTAAAGTACGGGCAGGGAAACAGGTCTTCTGCTATTAGGATACCAAAGTATATTTCAAATCCTGAAGAGACACGTTTCGAATACCGGCCTCCTGACGCAACTGCTAACCCATATTTATGTCTTATTGCAATGTTGCTTGCCGGTATCGACGGAGTAGTAAATAAAATTGATCCTGTTAAAGAAGGATTTGGACCTTACGATAAAAATTTTCTTGAAGACCCGGATAGCCATAAGTTTCAGTTCCTTCCCCGGCACCTGGAAGAGGCACTGGATGCTCTTGCTCAGGATAATGATTTCTTAAAACGCGGTGGAATATTCACTGATGAATTACTCGATCAATGGACAAAAATCAAACTTGACGAAATAAATTCAATAGGCACAATGCCTCATCCGTTTGAATATAAAATGTACTTCAATTTATGAAGTAGAATTATGGGACAATAAGTATTTTAATGGATTTTTTTATTAATCAGGGAAATAATTCTTAAGATATTTTGAACTTCGATCCGTTATTTCAGCAGAATCATCTTCTTTGTTTCAGCAAAATTTCCTGCTTGCATCCTGTAGAAATAAACTCCGCTTCCCAAAAGATTGTTATCAAAAGATAAATATAATCTATATGAACCTGCCTTCCTGATCCCATTTTCAATTATTTTAATTAACTGACCTAGTGAATTATATAATTCGATTTTCACCAGTGCAGTTTTCTTCAGAGAATATTGAATTGTAGTAGATGGATTGAAAGGATTCGGATAGTTCTGATAAAGATTAAAATCATTAATGATTTTTACCAGAGAATCCTGAATAAGAAGATTCAAATGATTTTTTAATAAGTCGAAGAGTCCGGGATCATTCACTTCATTAAAAGCATATTTATCCGCAATATTCATCAGATCAGGGTGAACATAATCCCATATTATAGCTGACTTTGATGGACTGTCTCTTACAGTCTGCAGATATATTTTATAATTTTTTACCTTTTCATTAATTACACCGAACTCACCCAAAAGCGCCGGCTTAATATATCCGTTGGAAATATTATTATGATCATTTATCCACGTATTTCCGGCAAGGTACTCAAAATTCCATGCATCAGGATACATATGGAATGATGAGTAATCGATATCATTTATAGAGGTGTTCTCCACGAAACTTGTTCCTTTATAACCATTAAATAAAAAATAGGAACTGTTGTAAAACATATCCACGTCAGAATATTCTTCTTTATGAAAATCATATCCGATTTCTCCTGTTGTAAGAAGATGATTACTATCGATTGATTTGAAGTAGCAGGACATTTCCATATACCAATTTTTTATATGACTTACCGGAAATCCTGTATCGGATGCTTCATTCATTAATTCAAAGCTGAAAATTATTGGCTCCTCTTTATACCTTATTCCTGTCAATGTATTAATTCTGTTAAGTATTGTGCTTACATAGAATTTGTACCAGTTCTTTAAAGAATCGTCCGTAAAAAAATCATCATGTTTATAAGTTTTACCGGTATTCGGCTTTAAATACCTGTGTGCCCAGGAAACATATTGATCTATTCCTCCAAAATCTTGAAAATTATTTTCAAGTGTTAAAATGACTTTGATATTATGCATTTTTGCCTGGTAGACAACATAATCCAATGCTTTTAAACCACGCTCGTTCAAACCATATGGTGAATACCTGATGACAGATTGTTTAAGAGAATCGGAACCGGAATTGAATCCCCAGGTTCTGATAACCCCTATTCCTGTTTGATAAGCAATTTTGAATACATCATCAACTATGTATTGTTTAGATGAGTCCGAAGCCATCCATTGAAGATAATAAGCACTGAATCCTAAAAAATAATAATCAGAATTTACATTATAGAACCTATTTTCCTTACAGGAAATAAAACTGTTCTGAGGAAAAACAGAAAGAGCTGAAAAGATGAGTAGTAATAAAATCGTTATTTTCATAAATCATAGAGGAATATTTTCTCTCAGGATATGAATCACAGATAATCAGTACTATTAAGATTAAAAACCTTTCTGAGAATAAAAAGCTGATTTTAATTCCCAGACAGAAAGAAGAGATTTAAAAATTGCCTGGTAGAGGGAGAGAACTACCAGGCTGCGCACACAGGTGAGTATACGGATTAAGAAATCCCTTTGATTTTTGTACGGGTCCTCATCTTTGTATACATTACCGAAATCACAAGAAGTATAATGCTTACCGCAAGAAATGAAATAATTTTATAAGTTATATCGGTAGATGTGATGCCGAATGCTACCAGGTAAAGTACTGTTAAGATCAGGGTGAATACTGCCATCATACGGTATTTTTTATTTTCCAGAAGCCTGCTCATTAAATAGTAAAGCAGGGCAAGTCCTGCCCATGATAATCCAACGAAACTTGAGGGTAATACCTGATACAATACATAAGGCAAAACGAAAAAGGCCATAATCAGATAGGCCATTCGTATATAATCTGTTGTGAGTTCCAGTCTTTCTTTCTGCCAGTTAAGAACTCTGGCACTTATCAGCGCTGCCAGACCGAAACTTATTCCTTCAATGCCTACAGTTTTAACATTTAAAAGGTAGGAAATCAGTATCGCTCCAAAGATAAAAACATTTGCAACTATGATAAATTTAGATCTGAACCAGAGAGCAGTAGTAATAACTATTATACTCTGCCAGCATAGCAACACATAGAATGACGGTTCACTGTTAGAGGCAATAATAGATGTGCTTAAAGCTGCGTAAGCAGACATTGCATAGATAAATGAACCGAACCGGCTCTTTAATTTTGTCCAGAATAATATCGCCAATAGCATAAATACAACAAATGCACCGAGGTGAATAATCCCGAGGTATTTGACTCCACTGAGTACCGATATTAAAAGGAATAAACCATAACCTAGTGACGCATTCATAATTGTAATAAATAATTCATCAAGCTCCAACTTTTTGTCCTTAATAAGCCTAAGGCTCCCTGTACCATAAATAAGGATATATATTAAAATGAAGATCAGGTTATATTGAAATTCTGTGGTTATCTGAAGAGTATAACCAAGTAATGGATTATTTACGAACCATAAACAGTGTGCAACGCAAGTAGCAATTACTCCGAAGACCATTAAATTGGAAGAAGTGTACTTTATTGATAATTGAACTATAGACAAACTGATTAAAGTCAGCATTAAGAATATCAACAAGGGGATCTCGGTGACTAAAGCAGTCATTATGAAAAACATTTCCGCTAGGGCAATTAAATAAACAGAGTGGCGTTTGAAAGCAATCAAAGTGGTTAATGAGCTGACTCCAAGTAAAAGAATAACGACCGGGAATCTGCTTGTAATAATTGGTGCTGTTCCGAAGAAGTGAAAGCGCAATGTAGTAAGGTAGAGTAGGGCAGCACCTCCACCAATAAGAAATCCGGAGATATACCTGGATGACTTAAGCCAGAATCCTGGTATAAAAATTAAAGCAAAACTCAGAATGTATCCCACAGCAACGGGTAGCAACGGTGGATAATCATTAAGTGGTTGAGTAAGGAGAAAAAACATCCCCAAAAGAAAGGCAAGTATCCCTATTTTTGCGAACCAGAATTCACCTATCGCAAGTTCAAGTGAATCATCTTCCTCTTCATTCTTGTGTTGCAGCGGGGCTGTTTCTGCTGTTTCAACAGTGTCTCTTTTTAAATTGAGTGCACGCTCAACTTCTGATAATCTGCTTTCAATACGGTTAATGGAATTGACAAGATCTTCTATCAGAGAATTCGAAATTTCACTGCTCATAATTCCTCCCGGAGCTTATTAATCCTTTAAAGGGTGTTCCTTTTCAATTTTCCTGATGTAGAGGAAAAGGATGACGATTAAAAAACTTATAATCAGGACTGAAATCCCTAAACCGACTCTTCTGAAATAGTATTCGTTAATTGCACTGTTTGCTTGTGCAATAACATCTTTTGAAGAAGTTAATCCTTTATCAATAACTTCCTTGAATTTTTGCTCATTGAAAGAATGAAGTACTGTTCTGGATTCCAATTGTGCCTGATTTATGTTTCTTAGTTCAAATTTAGCTTCTTCTACTTCCATTCCTTTTTGTTCCGCTTCAAATATTAGGCTTTTAGCAAGTGCATTCGCCTGCCCGAGACTATCGAGCCAATATTTCATTTTGGAAGCTGCTTTATATCCATTTACATTTTCTGTTGGTGTGTGACATTTTTGACATACTGCACCGGAAGATACTCCAAGCATCTTATCCTGTGCAGGGAGTATATCATGATGGCCATGACAGGTTTCACATTCCGGATAATTATTTTTATCGAATGCTTTTTTATGCGGGCTTGATGAGAATAATTCGGCATTAAGAACATGGCAGGTTCCGCATACCTTTGAAATTGATGTCAGACCGGGGGGCATTGCACCATGATTTCCATGACAACTATTACAAACAGGAGCACTCACATCGTTTTGTTCAATGAGTGCTTTACCATGGGCACTTATGACATATTTGTCGTATTGATCAGTGGGTATTCCGTATTGCTTCATATATTCTTTGTTGCTATGGCAGCCGGAGCAAGTTTTAGGAATGTTAGAGGGATAGACAGAAGACTGAACATCTTTTGTCGAAAGAATATTATGACTGCCATGACAGCTTACACATTGAGCCGGTTTCGGATCTCCTTTTGCATTGAGTATGCCATGTTCGCTCGTACGGTATTTTTGAAGTTGATCAACCGCAATTACTGGATTGTATGAACGCATAAAAGTAGCATCGCCGTGACACTTATTACAGGTCTGCGGGATATTTGTCGGGTAAACGGGAGATTTCGGATTATTAACTGAAACAATTCCGTGTGCATTGTGGCATGTGCTGCACTGTACTATCCTGTCTGTACCATTCAAACTTAATTTACCGTGTACGCTGTTTTTAATTGACTCCATTTGATTAGTGGCAAGACCTTTATCGTACTTGGATATGAATGCTGCGTTTGAATGACACCTTGAACATATTTCCGAAATCTGATTTCCTTTAGGAACACCGATGAATCCTTTCCCCTTATTCATTGCTTCATCCATATCTTCGCTTTTACTGTCACCGCCGTGACAATCAGAGCAGCTGAGACCGGCCAGATGATGGATATCATTCTTAAATAATTCAGCAGGAGTACCACCTAAATCAGAGTGGCAGTTGAAGCATTGATCATCAGCGCCCCATACTATGTGGTTAGAGAAGAACAAAAGAAATAAAATAATTATGATTAATCTTAGAAATGTTTTCACGACAGCCACCCGAGGGATGTTAAGAGAATAATAAAGATGACAGCAAAGAGTCCCATATAATTAATTTTCAGATTCCGCTCCCCTCTGGAGCTTTTACGATCCCAAAATGGAACGAGAAGCCAGAGTAATCCGGCAATACCGAAAAGAAGAATTCCAACTACCTCTCCTTCAAAGAAAAAGATATGTGAAGGGAAATATTTCAGAGTCTGAAACATGAACAGGAAATACCATTCGGGTTTAATTCCCGCAGGTGCGCTGCCAAACAGGTCTGCTTTTAACCCGAGCTCTGCCGGAAAGAAAACTGCGAGTACTGCCAGAAGATTTAATACAAGCAGCCATAAAAGAAGATCGCGGAGGAAAAAATTAGGAAAGAAGGGCATCTTTTTAAGTGGCTTTTTCGATTTTTCTGTTTCAAGCGGTTCACTCATTCCTTGCCGCTGAACAAGAATCAGATGAATACCGAGAAGGATAGTGAATATTCCCGGAAGGAGTGCAACATGAAAGCCAAAAAATCTGGAAAGCGTTGCTCCGTTCACGTCTGATCCTCCCCTTAAAAATATTTTTATGGGTTCACCAACCAGTGGAATTGCACCGGCTATATCAGTACCGACTTTTGTTGCAAAGAATGCAAGCTGATTCCATGGAAGCAGATAACCGCTGAATCCGAAAAACAAAGCAAGGAAGAACATGATTACGCCGGAAAGCCATGTCATCTCCCGCGGTTTGCGGTAAGCTTTCTCGAAATAAACACTGAACATATGAATGAATAATGAAAAGATAAACAGATTTGCAGACCAGGCGTGTATTGATCTTATAAGCCAACCGAACTGCACTTGTGACATTATAAATTGAATACTCTCATAAGCAAGATCTGCACTTCCTTTATAATAAAAAAGAAGAAGGATACCCGTGAAAACCTGTATGATAAAGAGGAATACTGATACACCTCCAAAATAATACCATACTGAGTGCCGGTGAACAGGTACGTATTTTTTGCTCAAGAACTTTACAAGATCTTCAAACTGTACCCGTTCATCTAACCATCCGTATAATTTTAATAAGATATTTTTCATTTTATTACTATGTATTTTTTGCAATCAATAATTCATCCCCTTTAATAATAGTTTTATATTTTGTGAGGGGTCTTGGGGGAGGTCCTGAAATATTGCGTCCTGTTAAATCATATTTTCCATTATGACAGGCACACCAAATAACATTTTTATCCTTTAAATACTGTACTGTGCAGTCGAGGTGAGTGCATCTTGCCGATAATGCAATGAATTTATCGTCGGCAGGAATAACTATTACCGGTTCATTCCCGAACCGGACAATCTTATAATTTTCTTTTTTCAGATCTTCTATTTTGCCTGCACTGACCGAAGAGACTTCAACTTCTCTTTGCCTGGGAGGACGCAGGAAAGAAAAAACAGGATAAAGGACAGATACGGAAAATGCAGTTATCCCGGTAATCCCGAGAATTTTCAGAAAACTCCTCCGGTTAGTTTTTTTGTTTTGTAGATCAGATATTTCCATAATTTGAATTCGGCTTATTGCTATGATTTATAAACGAAACTGTGGCTGAGATTATCTCTTTAATTATTTTAGTGTCAATCGGTTTCTCCATTAAATTAAAAATCCCCTCCTGATAAAGGATTCCACCCTCATTGGGAGTTGTTTTTTCATTTAATACGATCAGTGGGGTTTTAGGATTTATTCTTTTGATAATTTTCACCCAATTGTGACATACCGAAAATGTGTCAGAGCAATCGCATATTACCAGGTCATAATCATTTTCCTGAAGATCAAGTATGAATCCTGCAAATTCATTTTTCTTAACGAGAGCGATTCCAACTTCTGAGCAGACTTCAAAACATTGTGATATTATATCGTCATCCCGGCTAAGTATTATCCCTCTGAACTTCATATGCGATGCCTTTAATGTTCGGAATACTTTAAGCATTTATTATACCACAATAATTTTTTGGTTAAATCTTCAGGATTTGAAAAAATTTACAGGAATGGATTGGAGTTTTAGACTAAATCAGAGATAAGAACTGTATCCCTGATGTCCCACTATTTATTGACTTTCAGTTTATTGTTTGACGCTTTTACTTTCTGAACTGCTGGGGATTAAGATTATATTTTTTGAGTATTCGATGTATATGTCTGCGTGTCATACCAGCCTCATTTGATATGTGAGTTATGTTTCCATTATGTTTTGTCAGCAGGAACAAAAAATATTTTTTTTCTACTTCTTCCACTGCCTTGCCTCTGACTTCCGAGAGGGATCTTTTTTTGAAATTAATGGGTTCTTGTTTTGAATATACAAATTGAGCCGGGAGTTCATTAAGAGTTATTATCTCTCCTTTGGCCAGTGTGACTGCTCGTTCTACTATATTTTCCATTTCTCTTACATTTCCGGGCCAGTCGTAAGATTCGAATAACGCAATTACTGAATCGTCAAAACCTTTAATATTCTTAGGAGAAGATTTCACTGTTTTAATCAGAAAATGCTCCGCAAGAAGTCTTATGTCCCCATCCCGATCCCTTAAAGGAGGTATGTGGATATTAATTACATTCAGCCGGTAATAAAAATCCTTGCGGATGGTTTCTTTTTCGAGAGCTTTACTAATATCCTGGTTCGTGGCTGAGATTAATCTTAAATCAGCCTGCAACAACTCATTTCCACCAATGCGCCGTAGCTGCTGATCCTGCAGGGTTCTCAATAGTTTTATCTGGAGATTAACAGGGAGCTCGCATACTTCATCAAGAAAAAACGAACCGCCGTTTGCATATTCAAGCAATCCTATTTTCCTATGTGTTGCACCTGTGAAGGCACCTTTTTCATAACCAAATAATTCTGCTTCAAAAAGATTTTCCGGAAAAGCTCCGCAGTTTACAGGCACAAATGGTTTAAACTTTCGTCGGCTGCGGGCATGAATACTGCGGGCTATTAATTCCTTTCCGGTACCGCTTTCTCCCGTTATAAGCACATTGGCTTCAGAATCGGCAACACTTTCTATCATATCAAAGACTTTTCTCATAGGATCGCTTTTACCAATTATATTATCAAATCTATATTTATCTTCAAGCTGCCTGATTAAGCTGATTCTTTCCTTAAATAAATTTCTTTGTCGCAGTCCTTTTTCTACAAGAATTTTCAAGTTACCGGTCTCAAACGGTTTCTCAATGAAATCGAATGCTCCGGCTTTCATTGCTGCAACAGCCCTGTCAATCGTTCCGTATGCAGAAAAGATTATAACCGGTGTATTCGGAGCTAATTTTTGGACAGCATCAAGTACCTGCATACCGTCGAAGTCAGGCATCAGCAAATCACAGAATACAAGATCGAATTCATCCTCCCTCATTAAATCAATCGCCTGTTTTCCATCAGAAGCGGGGACGGGATTGTTCCCAAGCGCCGAAAGTATTTTACTGCAGCCTTTCAGCATATCTGGTTCATCATCAATAATAAGTATCTTCGGTTTTGTAGTCATATTTTAATTCCCTCACTGCTATAAGGCAGGGTAATTGTGAATCTGGTATACTTTCCTTCTTCACTCTCAACATCCAGTTTTCCTCTCAATCTCTGAATAATTGTTCTGGAAATCGATAAACCTAATCCTGTTCCCTGTGCGTCGAGCTTTGTTGAAAAAAACGGATTAAAAATCTTTGATAGATTTTCTTCTTTAATACCGGCTCCATTGTCTTCTATTGATATATTTACACCGCTTATTTTTTTTGAACCCGGGAGATGAAGCATAATATCATTTTTACTGGTTTTTATTTTAATCTTGCCTCCACCAGGCAGCGCATCTATAGCATTATTAAGGATGTTTATCACTACCTGTTCAATTTGCCTTTTATCCGTAAACAAAAGAGGAAGTGAAAGATCATAATTTTTCTCTAATTGAATTTTGTTCGCTTTAAGCCTATGACCAATAAGATAAATGCATTCCTCAATCAGATCTTTTACGCGTATTGCTTCGGGTCTGAAAGGCATCAGTCGTGAATAAGTTAAAAGTGTACGAGTGTAATCTGCTATCCTACGGGTCTGATTTCTAATGATATTTAACTCTTCCTTTATACTTTCATTTTTATCATCTTCAAGAAGTAAAGCATCTGCATGTGCGGCAATTATTCCTGCAGGAGTGTTTATTTCGTGCGCAACACTATCAACCAGTTCTCCTATGGATGCAAGCTTTGAAGCCTGGTTAAGCTGTTCCCTGTATTGATGAATTTCTTCAAGACTCCTCTTAGCTTCTTCTGCTCTTATTCTTTTCAGGTTTATGAAATATAACAGAAAACCTAGTGTTAGCAACAC
>DATICR010000286.1:0-2228 GCA_035456745.1 Ignavibacteriaceae bacterium | reverse complement strand
TACTTGGACATCACTTCCCTATTCACTAAATTTATTTTTCTTAAAAAAAATCACAGGGAGCATCATGGAAAGATTAAGGAATAAAATTGTATTTATTACAGGAGCGAGTTCAGGCATCGGGAAAGCCTGTGCTGAAGTCTTTGCCAGTGAAAAAGCTAACCTTATTCTAGCTGCCAGACGAATAGACAGAGTAAATCAACTCGCGGAAAAACTGAGAGAAAAATACGAAGTAAAAATTAAAGCTCTGAAGCTTGATGTAAGGGATTTAAATGCCGTAAAGGAATCAATCGAATCCTTCGGCAACGAATGGGAAAAAATAGACATACTAATTAACGATGCAGGGCTTGCGCGAGGTTTCAATAAAATTTATGAAGGTGTAATTGACAACTGGGAAGAGATGATTGATACAAATGTTAAAGGGCTTCTTTATGTAACAAGACATGTACTGCCCGGGATGGTCGAAAGAAAGAAGGGACATATAATTAATATTGGTTCAACCGCCGGGCATGAAGTATACCCAAATGGGAATGTGTACTGTGCCAGTAAATTTGCAGTGAATGCTTTAACAAAAGGCATCCGGATGGACTGCCTTGAACATCAGATAAAAGTAACGACAATTGATCCGGGTATGGTCGAAACCGAGTTTAGTATTGTAAGGTTTTCCGGCGATACAGCCCGAGCTGCCAAAGTCTATGAAGGATTATCCCCTCTTTCTGCCGAAGACATTGCAGATGCCGTTCTTTATTGCGCGACTAGGCCAGAACACGTTAATATTAATGAAATGATTTTAACACCACTGGCTCAGGCATCTTCAACACAGGTTATACGGAAATAAAAAATGAGTCTTTTTAATTGCAGAGCCTTAAATGTTTTAGCTTTTAAGGCTCTGCTAAAGATTTTCTTCAGAAAAAAATATTCGGCTAGTACATAAATAAGCTTACATCCCCGGCACCTTTTCTTAATACTTCAGGTTCTTCATTGCTAAGATCTACAACCGTCGACGGCTGTCCCGTCAATGGGCCGGTGGACAACATCAGATCGACCTGTGTATTAAAAATATTCTGGATTTCGAAAGGATCATAAATTACCTCCCCTTTTCTATTAGTTGTACTTGTACTTATAATAGGGTTTCCGATTTCACTTACAAGTTTTTTACAAACAGGATTATCAGGTATTCTTATTCCAACCGTTTTTCTTTTACTCCATAATTTCTTCGGAACTAATTTAGCCGCAGGTAGAATAAACGTATACGGTCCTGGGAGCAGATATTTCATTGTTCTATAGGCATAATCTGTAACCTTTGCATATCTGGCAATATCCTTTAAGTCAGAACAAACAAAACTGAAAAGTTTGGAATCATTTTTAATAGCGAAAATTCTCTCAAGAGCATTTTTATTGAATATATCACAGCCAATACCGTACACCGTATCAGTAGGGTATATTATTACCCCACCCTCTTTCAGAATGGATACAGCTTTATTTATAAAACGAAGCTGCGGATTGTCCGGATGAAGTTCATAATATTCCATATAATTCTCCTTATGCTATTAGGTAAAAATTAAGGTATGCCGAAACCGAAAAGACAAATTTCATTTAAGATTTTAATTGGATCTACATGCTAAAATAGCACGGATTTTCATTTTGTCAACCTGATTTTAACGGGATTTACCAAATTTCACTATTAAATATATTTTGGATTTATTGTGGATTTTTTTATTAAAAAATCGTTATATTTATAATTCTAATTTTTAATACATAAGAAAGTCAGCAGGAGAGATTTTATGTCCAGAAGATGTCAGGTTACAGGAATTGGGCCTATGTCAGGTAATAATGTATCCCATGCACATAACAGAACAAAAAGAAGATTCCTCCCCAATCTTCAGAAAAAGAAAATATGGGTACAGGAATTAAACAGATTTGTAACCCTAAAACTTAGCGCAAAAGCAATCAAAAGTATATCAAAAAACGGTACCTCAAAAGTAGCCAGGATGATCAGAGATAAGGAAATAAAGATTCATTAGATTTTAACTTAAAAGTTTGCAAAAAAAAGCTGTCCCAAAAGAGGCAGCCTTTTTTATTTTAAACTGTGAATCGTCCTGAAATAGGTTGACAGAAAAGGAGCAATCTGTTGATGGAATCAGAATCTAAAGGATATAGAAAAAGGACTCAAAAAGACTACTCATTATCATTCAAGCTGAAAATAGTAGAAGAAGTCGAAAAAGGGGAAA
>DATICR010000285.1:0-2561 GCA_035456745.1 Ignavibacteriaceae bacterium | reverse complement strand
TTAGTTTTTGTTTGTTAAAATGTCTGCCATTTTGTCATACTATTTCTGAACCATGGACCCGATGTTTCCAACATAAGTACAACAAGCTTATAACAAGCCTAGACCGACTCATTTTGAAACACTCCAAAATTGGATTTTTTTCCATTTAAAAAATTAAAAGTCTGCCAAAATGGCAGATGTTGTGAGAAGATAGTAAAAAGTTAAAAATAAGAAGAAGAAGAAGCTAGAACTTGTCACCAATTGCAGCGCAAATGATTTTTTTAAATGCAGTACGGAAGGTTCTAAACTAAATTATTATTTATTAAAGATGACATCTTTTCACTTTCAGATCACCAAATTTAGAAATTCATAAATGAAATTCATGCGCCATAAAGTAAGTGAAAATTATTTTATTTTTTGATAATCTTGGCGGGGACACCTGCAACTACCGTATTTGGAGGTACATCTTTTGTTACCACTGCTCCGGCGCCGATGATAGCATTTTCACCAATCGAAATTCCGCACAAAATAGTTGCCGAAGAACCAATTGAGGCTCCTTTCCTCACGAATGTTTCAACGACTTCCCAATTCTGTTCAGTCTGCATAGAGCCATCAGGGTTTACCGAGTGTGGATATTTATCATTTATGAATGTTACATTATGACCAACAAAAACATTGTCTTCTATATGTACCCCTTCACAAATAAAAGTATGCGAAGAAATCTTACAATTTTTCCCAACAAATGCATTTTTTTGTATTTCTACAAAAGTTCCGATCTTAGTATTATCATCTATCGAACAGCCGTATAAGTTAACAAAATCAAAAATCTTAACATCCTTTCCAAGTTTAACGTTGTTAATATTTTTTTTATCCATATATAAATTTTAATAATAAGAATTAGAAATTCAGGCTTCGATCTGTGAATTAGAGAAGTAAATCATTTTTCCTCTATTCTTAAGTGATTCGGAACTGGCTTCAAGAATTCTTACGACTCTTAAACCATCCACTCCATCTGTAAGAGGTTTACGATTTTCTTTTATGGCATCGAGAAATTCCCGTGCTCCAAGTGCCAATGCTTCGGTTTGATTAATCTTGGGAGAAAACATATCACCTATCCTATACTGAACCAACGCTTCGTGAATACTTTCCGGTGTTTTAAATTCAACACCGCTGTCATAAACCTTAATCTTCTCTGAATTTTCCATATCATCAAACACAAGCATTTTTTTATTCCCGCCTACAATCATTCGTCTGATTTTTACCGGGGAAGTCCAGTTAACATGGAAATGGGCGAAACAATTATCCTCAAAATAGATAGTCAGGTGAGCAATATTTTCCTTCCCATTAAAATTTGCAATGCCGTTAGCGCATATTGCTTCTATATTATGATCGCCGAGCACATAATTCATTATTGAAAGATCATGCGGGGCGAGATCCCAAACAACATTAACATCCCTCTGAAACAAACCAAGGTTTATCCTTTCAGAGTCGAAGTAAAGTATTTTTCCGAGTTCTCCTTTTTCAACGAGCTCTTTCATTTTCCTTACTGCACCGGTATAAATAAAGGTATGATCTACGAAGATCTTAAGATTTTTCTTACCGGCAATCTCTATTAATTCCTCAGCTTGAGCCGTAGTAGCTGTGAACGGCTTTTCCACCCATATATGTTTGCCGGCATAAAGACTTTGTTTTGCCAAATCATAATGTGTTGAAACGGGAGTAGCGATAGCAATAATGTCTGCGTCTCCATCAATTACTTCATGAGTTTGATCAGTGAGCAAAGTGGAAGGAAACTTGGCTTTAATGAACTGCAATCTTTCTTTTCTTTGGTCGCATGCTGTAACCTTCTCAACATCATTTTGAGCAAGGAAATTTCTGACCAAGTTTGGTCCCCAATATCCAAGTCCTATAATTCCAATATTCATATTCCTCCAGACAAACTCATTAAACATCAATAGAAAGATTATTAAATACTATTTCCCGCCTCTTAAGAAGAGCATAGCCGGAATGGTCTTAAATATTAATTGTAAATCAAACCAGGGCGACATATTATTTATGTAATAAAGGTCCAGAACAATAGAGTCCTTAAACGAAACCGAGCTTCTTCCGCAAACCTGCCAGACGCCTGTACAACCGGGTATTGCTGAGAAGCGTCTTTTCTGCCAGTTATCATAATTATCGTATTCATAAGGAAGGCAGGGACGAGGACCCACAAGGCTCATTTCGCCCTTCAATACATTAAAAAGCTGAGGTAATTCATCAAGAGAAGTTTTCCTGATAATTTTCCCTATCCAGGTTACACGTGTATCATTAATTATTTTTGTATCATTCCCATATGTAACATCATTTTTCATAAACTGAATCATTTTCTGTTTACGTTCCTCATCCTCACCGGAAATCACTCTCATTGAACGAAACTTATAAAATTTAAAGGGCTTCCCATATCTTCCGATTCTGACCTGAGTAAACAGGACAGGTCCGGGAGAAGTCAGTTTAATTAAAATCATTATCAGGAGAATTACAGGCGATAAAAACGCTATTACAATAAAAGATATTATAATATCAAATAATCTCTTTATACC
>DATICR010000284.1:0-12451 GCA_035456745.1 Ignavibacteriaceae bacterium | reverse complement strand
CCTGATTTTAGAAATTCTATCGTGAATCTCTCCAATGGTATACTTTATGATATTTATCAGCTATAACCGATGGTAAAATTATGAGTTCAGGACATCAGATTCTAACAATAGCATGTATTGTTTTATTCAGTGTACTTGTATTGAATTTTTATAGTTCAAATACACAGAAAATCCTGCAAATGCATTCATCCAAATCGATAATTGTTGCTAATGGTCTCGCGCAGTCTCTTATTGAAGAAATTCAAACCAAAGCCTTTGACGAAAAAACAATTAATAAACCAGTCTGGAATACAGCTTCACTTACTTCAACAGGTATTCTTGGCAAAGATTCAGGCGAAAACCTTAACACCCAATTTGATGATATTGATGATTATGATGGATATACAAAATCTATCGACATTGATAAGGTAGGTGAATTTGAAATGAGTGTTGATGTTTTTTATGTGGAACAGCTGAATCCCGATGTCCCCAGCAGTACTCAAACATATAGTAAAATGGTCAAAGTAAATATCAGCAATGAATCTCTTTCCGATACTCTGCATTTTCAACAGGTAATAAGTTATTAGAAGGTAAATTATGGCGGACTGGATTGACTTAATGGGTTCTTTTATTATAGGCTCAATGGTTATGCTAATGCTTACCACTTTTAATTCGACGGTAAGTTCAACCGCCTCTGAAAATTTAATAGATGGCGTAACACAGAGGCAGATTGTATCATCTTCTACCGCAATTGAAGATGACTTTTATAAAATGGGATTCAGAGCAACAGGAGAAAAAATATCAGTAGCTGATTCCTGTGAAATTAAATTTTGCGGAGACCTGGGAAATGATGGTTCGCTTGATACTGTAAGATACTATTTAGGTGATATCGATGAATTGTCTGGAACACCCAATCCCAATGACAGATATTTATACCGGACATTAAATTCCAATGAACCACAATCCTTACACATAATAACAGATTTTAATTTAAGCTATTTTGATTCTTTAAGCCAGCCTATCAGTTTCAGTGATCTAACAAATGCAGCCGGAAGAGCCAGAGTTAAAACTGTGAGAGTATTGATGATACAGGAATCGCAGGAGTCAGTAGAAGATAATTATGCACTTGCAGAATTTGAAAAAACGATCAGACCAAAAAATTTATGATGGAGTAATTTATGTCAAGATTGATTCTGATTTTACTTTTATCCGCATCGCTTTCATATGCCATATTAAACCTGACGCAAAATTCTAATGTAGGTCTTGCCAGTCAAAACTCTGTTGACAATTACAGTGACTTTGAAGCCCGCAACATCGGCAACAGCACAATTAATATGCTTATGTCCAAAGTAGCAGATGATAGTACCTGGAGACAAACTACACCGCAGGAAATTAATTTTAATAATGGATCTGCCGCTTTTACAGTTACCAGTGCAATATTCAACGGAGAAAATCTGATTAAATTTTTTGTTACATCTGATTATTTTGGAACTACTCGTGATATAACTGTATATGCAAGACCATTGGATATAATATCGTTCGGGGTTGGGGTTAAAGCGGCTATTACAACAAACAATGATGTTCTGGTATTGGGAAATATAACTGTTGATGGAAGAGACCATACCAAAGGAGGAGCTCTTATCCCTCACAAAGGAACTTATGGTGTCTGGACAACGGAAGAATTTGATAACAGTGGTGCAGCGACTATCGGAGGCACTTCTCCTGCAAGTGTTGATCATGCTCCGTCTAAAACTCCCGACCCAAGTATAATTGCAGAACATCAGTCATGGCCGCTTGGTCATCCTCCGTTAACTCCGGAAGAAGCACTGCAGGTTCCGCCCGGCTTTTCTTTCAAAGCTTATGCACAGAGCGGTCTTAACGGAAGTCAGTATGTCACAGATCCTCTTGCACTTCACTATCCTCTCAAAGGAATAACATATATTGAAATACCTCCGGGCGGTTTCTGGAATTATGCAAATATCCAGGGAGAAGGAATTTTAATTATTCACAATGATTCAGTCAACGCCATAATTAAGAACACAGTTAATAATTTCACCGGATTACTAATAGGTGATGATGTTATCCACCTTCACAGTAATATAATAGGCGGGGTTATTTCATTGACAAAATACCCTTCAGAAGGAAATACAATTGGTAATTCAAGTGGTGAGATACTTTATTCAAAAGAAGCTTTACTAAATGTTTTTGAGAAAGTCAGACCAAGAAATTTCGGATTTGCAAAAAATCGTTTGAATGTGAGATACTGGTACGAGTAGAAATTATCGGATTTGCGAATTATCGAATTGGTGAATTGAATTCGGTAATTCGTCAATTCGTCAATTCTGTAATTTATTTTAATGTCACTTCGACTTCAAAGTTTATTGGATTGAAGGGCATTCTTTCTCCTCCGCTTTCACCCCCATAACCTCCACCCGGGTATCCCATCCCGCCCGGATCCATAATGCTGCCGCCTCTTCCGCCGCCAAAATTCCTTCTCTCAGGTGTTTCCGTTTCAAATTTTACTAAAATTTTTTCACCGGGTGCTGAAGACAAATAATATTTATCTTTATCATTTTTATCAATAGGTACCCTTAATTCATATACGAACTGATCATTAATATATCCGATTTTTGCGGTTAGTCCGCTGCTGTCAGAAGTCGATATTACAGTTTCCGGGAAATTATCTTTATTTAATATCCTTATCTCATTCTGCTCATCTATTAATTCCTTTAACATCATGCCTCTCCCTTTTCGCCGGAATGCCTCAGGATTAATCATTATCCTTGCTTCATTGACAATATTATGAAGAGGATATTTGATACCAATGCTGCTGTCACTTTTTTCATTTTCCAGCCATACCACAAATCCCTTTGCAAACATTGGCATAACACTACCTAATTCATTGGTAGTAAGACATAAATAAAAATAATGGTTGTCATTCGAAACTCCCACTGATGCATTTTCATCAGAAAAGTATTTCAGATTTGTCCCCCAATCATCCACATTACCGTCAATTTTAATATTATTTTCTGTTGTGCTTATTAGTTCAGGGGTGCTGCTGCAGCCCTCAAGAATAATCAGGCTAAATGAAATAATTATTGGAAAAATCTTCCGTATTTTCATTTTAATTCTCCGGTTTATCTGCCATGTGACGGAACATTTTAATTTAAAAATTTGTATCTGAATTTTGACAACCCATGATTAAAAACGGTTTAACAATAACTGCTGGTCTTTAGCGGAAATATATATTGTATCAAATACAACCTGTAAAACAAAGCGATTCCGTCATAAGACTTTAATATTAAAATGACAAAGATTTATTCTTTTCAGAATCCCGGATAAATATTTTCATTTCAGCCAGACTTTTAGGATCGCCGATTATCGTAAGGCGATCCCTATGATAGAATTTTGTATTTCCATCCGGGACGATAGTATCTCCTCCTCTCCTTATAAAAGCGATAAGACAGCCTTTTGGTATTTCCAATTCTTTTAAAGTTCTATTAATAAAAAATGAAGTAGAAGTATGTTTATCTATTCTAACCAGGAATAGTCTTTCATCATGCAGTAATGCTTCTTTTAATTCCTGATCATTTCTTGCGCTTTCCCATTCCTCCCTGAAATTTGCATCTTCAACTCTTTCAGCAATCTGTGCAAGGATTCGTAAGTGCTGCGCAGGATTTTTTTCCGGACTTACCAGGAAAAAAATCGCTTTAACAAGTGCTTCATCATCCTCTTTTCCTGTGACCGGGTTATTGAATTTAATATGAACTCCACTGACTGCACGGACAAGAACCATTTCGGCCCGACTTAAATCTTCAAGTCTGAAATGGGGTAAAGCTATTCCGTGTGTTACCGGTGTCATGCCAATCCTTGTTCCTTCATAAAATTTATTATGAATTGTTTCTGCATCAACCAAAATTGCCTGCTCAAGCATTTTACCAGCATGCCTGGAAACTTCCTCGAAGTCTATTTTTTCCTTTAAGTCTATTACAAAACTACGAGTCACTATTTCATCAAACGGATCTGTTTCTCTTAATCCTTTTTCTTTTAATATACCCCGCAGTTCGCTATCCAGCCCGGTATACCGTGATCTTCCCAGCCTTTCGAAGATATGAAATAATGCACCCTGCCTGTTTACTTTGCCGTATGCAAAGGCCCTATACCAAATTACTGCAATAAGAATAAGTCCTGCTGAAAATGAAATTGCCACTAAACCCATTTTAAAGATTAAAAAGAACGGAGCAACTATTCCGATTATTTGCATCCACGGATAAAATGGAGATTTATATCCGGGGTCATAAGATTCGATCCGGCTCTCTCTCATAACGATAACCCCGACACACACAAGTGCAAACATCAATAGTTGAAACGCACTTGCCAACTTTGCAATTTTTGTCGGATCAAAAACTATAATCAGCAGTATAATTCCTCCAGTAGTTAAAAGTATTGACAGATACGGTATGCCTTTCTGAGTAAGTTTTTGAAATATATGCGGCATAAGATGGTCGCGGCTCATAGCAAATGGAAACCGGGAAGCACTTAAAATTCCTGCATTAGCTACAGAAATAAATGATATGACAGCTGCGATTGATATCAAAACCAGCCCTGTTTTGCCCGCAAATCTTAAAGCTGCAGAAGCTGCAGGGGTAAGGATACCGGATAATTCATTCATAGGAACCAGACCTACTATGACAGCAGTACCAAATCCATACAATAAAAAGGAAGTACCTAGCGACAGGAAGATTCCAAGAGGAAGGTTTCTTTCAGGATTTTTTACTTCTTCAGAAAGACTGATAACTTTTGTGATGCCGATATAACTTATATAGACTAATCCGGCTGCAGAAAAAACAGAGTCGAATCCTGAATTAAAAAATCCCCGGAAATAAGATAAATTTATCTGTGGAGTTCCTCCCCCAACAAAAAACAGAAGAAAACATAAAATTATAAAGGCAAGCAGAACCTGTAATCTTACACTTCCCTTAAGACTGAGTAAATTCAGTATTCCAATCAATACGGCAATAACTATCGCTACAGGAACAATGGACAAACCGGGAATGAACAAAGCGATATAAGCTCCCATTCCTATCAAAGCAAAGCCGACTTTTAAAATTAATGCGAGCCATGTTCCGATTCCGCCTATAGTTCCAAACAGGGGCCCCAGTGTTCTATCGATAAAATAATATATCCCTCCGGCTTTAGGCATTGCCGTTGCCAGCTCAACCATACTAAACATTGCAGGTATGAGAAGAATGATTGCAAGCAGGTAGCTGAGAACAATTGCCGGGCCGGCAATAGCCGCAGCAAGTCCCGGAAGGATAAAAAAACCTGTTGCTAATGTAGTACCTGTTGCAACGGCATAGACTTCAAGAAGCTTAAGCTCTTTATTTAATTTTCTTTTTTTTGTTTTTACAAACATTCAGTTTCCTGATTGAGAGAAAAAAATGAGTATGATAAACTAAAAAATTATAGTTCCCAATCACCAAGAATTTTTCGTACGAAAACAATTTGAGCAATATGATAGGAATTATGTTGGGCTGCAATCAGAATTTCCCGCAGGTAGGAGTGAGAATCAGTATGAGGTATAATTTCTGTTATCTTTTGACCTTTATCCCTTATAATTTTGATGAGGCTGTCTCTGTCTGCTATGCAGGCATTAACCGTTTTTTGCCATTCTTCATTTGAAACCTTAGTTATATCGCCAGGCCAGTAATTATCCGGCCACGAAGGAGATTTCCAGTCGGGATTTATTGCATATTGCAGAATATCCTCCTGGGTAATCCTGATATGTTCAAGCTCATCCCAAACAGAATGCAAACCGGCCTTTGGTTTCTTTGCTCTGTTTTCGGGTTTCAATCCCTTTAAGGCATTCTCAAGTGAAATATGAGCCTGTTCTACAGTCAATAAATTTATAAGCTGTTTGGTTAATTCATTATCATTCATTTGTAAACTCCTTTGAGCCAAATTACTAATTATAAAAAATTTAATTGTGCCAGGAACTGCAAATAAATTTGATCAGGGAACGATCTGGTTTCCGTCTGCATCAATTGCAGTAAGGGCATTAACGGGACAAACTGAACATGCCTCAACCAGCTGTTTCTGATCAGGTTCCGCTTTTCCGGGTTTAAATGTCACGATCTTCTGATCATCAAGTTCAAACACTTCCCCGGCAAGCTTAATACAATTCGCAGTTCCAATACAAGTATCCCTGTCAATAATAATCTTTAATCCGCTTACGGTCTTTTCCATTAAAGATTCTCTCCCTTATTAAAAAAAAATAGTTGGTTTAATCAGAATATACGCTTTGAATTTCAAAAAAGAAATCAGATCAAATTATTTTCTTTAAGGATGAAGAGTCCGAATGTAATTGTAATAATAGAGATGAGGGTAGTCATTAATAAAATGTTAGCGGCAAGTTTGCTGTTTGAACCCATCGCCTCAGCCATTATGAAACTTGAAACGGCTGTAGGGCATGCAAAAAGTATAAATAACAATCCAAGATCATAGCCCCTAAAACCAAACAAATATGCGAGGTATGTCATAGCAAGAGGAAATATTATCAATTTCAATGTGGTGGAATAAAGTGATAGTGAAAATCCTTTTTTTATTTCACTGAAATTCATAAATCCTCCTATTCCAAGCAGTGCAAGGGGCAATGCCAGAACCGCCAGATAATTTATTGTTTCTGAGGCTATAAAAGGAAGCTTTAGTTTGAAATAAGAAAAAGGTATGGAAAATATTACTGCCAGGATTAAAGGATTTCTTATAATTTCCGCTAATGTTTCAATTATATTTAACTGGCGCTCCCTGCGCAGAGGAACAGTTAGGGCAATAACAGATAATATATTATAGATAGGAATAGTAAATGCAAGAAGAATTGAAGCCTTGCCGAGATTATTTATTCCATACATATTTACAATGAGAGCCAATCCTATTATTGCCATATTCCCTCTGAAGCTTCCCTGGATAAAAACTGTCCTGTCGGTTGCAGTTTTTAATGTGGGAATTGAAATAAACCAGACAAAGAAAAAAGTGATCAGGGTTCCTGCATATGCAAAAACTATCAGTTTCAGACTAAAAATCTGAGTAAAATCTGTTTTTGAAATTTCAGAGAATATTAGAGCCGGAAGGGAAACGGTGAATACTATTTTTGACGAGAGTTTTACAAAATTATCATTTATCATCCCCAGTTTTTTTAATAAATAGCCCAGAGCGACAATTAAAAAAACAGGAACAACAAGACCTGCAACTATAATAAAATTCTGCACTATGATTATTTTTTTTTATGTCAAAAATGACACAAATTTTATTTTATTCATAATGAATCTTTTTTATTTACATATGAAATATTTTCGTATTTGTCTCATGATAAAACTTTTCGGAAAAACCACATTTTGAGTCGAAAATGTCATGTGACTATAGAATAACACCCTGGTTTTTAAGAAATTCTTAGTTTTCACTCATATATATTCAAATAAAGGAAATACTCTTCTCTGGTATGTTTTATGCGTATTTTACACCAAAAACATTAACTAAAAAACATAAATCATCTACTTAAAAAATAGTGATTTAAGACATTAATTTTATAATCCTTTGTTATAAAATTGGCAGGCGTTCTTAATTCTTTAAAAGAAGGAAATATTAAAAATGAAAAAAATAATCTGTTTATTACCTGTACTTTTAATAATTCTGTTTACAGGTTGTTCAAATGACAACACTACCGGTCCTTCATCCGGAAACGGACATTTAAAAATCTCTATGGTCGATTCCCCGGCTGAATTTGACGAGGTCAATATTGTAGTAACCAGAGTTGAAGTCCACATTGCTGGTGACAGCAGCAGCAACTGGATGATCGTAAATCCTGTTCCTCATACATATGACCTGCTGCAGTTAAGGAATGGTGCAAGTGCCGTAATAGGCGATACATTTCTAACAGCAGGACATTATACACAGATCAGACTTATAATCGGTGACGGCAGCAATGTCGTTGTAAACGGTATCCCGTTCCCTCTGACCATTCCAAGCGGTCAGCAGACAGGAATTAAATTAAATCATGAATTTGATATAGAACCGGGAAATCTTTATGAATTATTACTGGATTTTGATGCAGACCGGTCGATTCATATTACCGGCAATGGTCAATATATGCTCAATCCGGTAATAAGAGTTACAGCTGTTATTACATCTGGAAGTATATCCGGACAGGTTTTACCTGTTGACGCGGATGCAGCCATTAGTACAGTTGTAGATCAGGATACTGTTTATACTTATCCAAACAGTGCAGGATTTTTTAGTCTAATGACATTACCTTCAGGAGTTTACAGCCTTTATATAAATCCTTCTAATATTGCTTATAAAGATACTACCATTTCAAACATTGATGTTACTGCGGGTCATGATACAAATATTGGAGTTATAACTTTATCACCGCAGTAGATTCATATTTCTTTTGAATGATAAAACCGGATCGATTTATATTTTCGATCCGGTTTTTTATGAGACTCAGAGACTTTGGGACTAGAGACTTTGGGACGAAGAGACTCAGAGACTGAGAGACTTAGAGACTCATTCATCCTTTCTTTTTTCCTTTCATAACCAAATAAACTCATTCCTTTAAATTATTTGTAATGTGTAAAATTCAGTCTGTAATTTTAATGGTGAATTTTTAAGCTTTAATAAGATGATAATTAATAGAAGAGGGAAAAAATGTACTTAAAATATTTTATATCGATTACTCTGGTAATAATGCTTTCGGCATATACTTTTCCGCAGGATGAAGAAGCCAAAGAAGATTCCACTGAAAGCGGGTGGGATTGGGGTGAGTGGAAAGATTTTCACGAGGATATGGATTTCATCCATACGGGATTTCATGGGAGTCCCGCTGTAGTATTAGGATACGGTATTTCAGGATTGAGTCTGAACCAATTCAACGGAAAGTTTGCTGATCCGAATATGGTTGAACTTAAACTGGGCTACATCAAAGAAAAAGCCTATAAAAATCAGGAAGACATTATAAAGTATAACTTCAACTATTTGTATCTTTCAAATATTTCGACTGATTTAAGTAATAGTAATGCCGAAGGACTCACAAACAATACCTGGAGGTTTGGCGCGGGTAATTCGAAGGGTTATGGATATAGAATAGGCAAAGGTGGAGTGATTCCTTATTATTCAACTGCCCTCATCTGGTCGAGGCTTGATTTAAAAGAGCAAAACATTCCCGCTGATCAAAAAGAACTTCTCGGAAATTTTGATGATACTTTCAGATTCGGCACCAACTGGGAAGGCGGAATAAAATTTAAAGTAATTCCAATGCTTACAATCGATGCCGGGTATGAGAGAGCAGTAATCTTTCCAAGGCATTTATTCTGGAAATGGCTTGGCAGTGCAGCTATTGAGACGGCAGGTCAATGGATGGTGGATGGATTTGTCAAAGAGATAATGGAGTCCTCTTCCTATGCAGGACCAGTGATGAGCTTTGTTCTAAAAAATGCACTATCATATGGTATGTATGAATTAAGACAAGACAAGATGAATTGGCCGTTCAAGAGTGCCGCCCCTCTGGCTTATGATCAATTCAAATTCGGATTTACAGTTAATTTTTAATTTTCGATTATTTCTTTATCTACCGGCTGCATATTTATTGCGGCCGGAGGGATCTACAATAATTGAACCTCTCCATGGGGATCCTTTAGACAAGATTTCGGGATGATTATGGAACGATCTTTTCTGACAACATTTTTTTATGTGGCTAAAGCCGGAGATTTGAATTGAAATATTTTTCCGTCGGTTAAAACCGACGGCAATATGACAAGATAAAAGATTAAGTAAAAAGATAAAAGTAAAGAAAGATAAGCTAAAAGGTCAAAGGGCGACGGATAAAAAGAAAAAAAAAGGTTATCGAATTATTAATGTCGAAGAACAACATCCGAGAATTCAGATTTATTGAAACTTTATTTTAATATTCACAATTTCTGTTTTGCTCCCTGTTCTTACGGGAGGGCCCCAGGTGCCGACTCCGCAGGTTATATAATATTGAGTATTTCCTTTTTTCAGATAACCCCAGTCTTTTTCATAAATTAATCCCGTTAAAAAATTTAAAGGCCACAACTGGGCGTGATGTGTATGACCGGACAACTGCAAGTCGATATTATTTTTTTCTGCTTCGTCCAGCTTAAAGGGAGTATGATCCATAAGGATTACAGGGTAATCTTCTTTCCTGTTATTCAGAATTAAACTTAATGGTTTTCTTTCCTCACCCGTAAACTGTTTTTTACTATAATCATCACGTGCAGCAAGATAAAAAGAACCATCGATGAGAATATTTTCATCTCTCAGAAGTCTGATATTATGATCTGTAATGAATTTCGGAATATTATTTATTCCAACAATAAATTCATGGTTCCCGGTACTTGCAAACACACCATATTTAGGATTTAATCTTAAAAAGGATTTTCCTATTCCGTTTGTTTCGAGCCACTCTGTTTTTTCATCTGCAAAATCACCCGGGATTAAAACAATATCGGGATTTAATGAATTTGCTTTATCAATTATTATGCTTAGAAGTTCTTCATTATTCATCGGTGTCAGATGTATGTCTGCGAATGAAACGATATTCAATTTATTTATTGGAGAAGAACCTTTTCTCAACGTCAATTCAAGATTCTTAATGTTAACAATTCTTGTGTTTATATATCCGGTAAACACAATCACTGATGTCACCAGGATTACAAAAATAAACAGTCCGAATTTCCACTGTTTATAATTTATTGATATTGATGATGGGAAATAAGTTAAATAGTTATTTAATAATTTCAGAATATCAAAGAAAACAATAAAAAGGATGAAGTAGAGCATATATGCAAACCAGAATGACCCTATCCATTGCATAATACTGTATAATGCAGCCGGCAGATAATTCTGCAGTAATTTTGAAAGTATAAATGAAAGGGAAACGAGAAGAAAAACTATAAGGTAAATTATTCTCAGGTGGGGAAGTGCAGCAAGGGACTGCCATCCTCTTATAAAAATATAATAATTTACAGCCGCGTAAACAGTAAAAAATACAGAGAAAAAAAGAATCATTTTAATTCCGATTTATGTAAAAATACGCTTTTTGCAGTTCCGTTTTTTTCTGCCATCGGGTAACTATTACATGAAATATTTGTCACATAGTGATCCGAACATTTGATATTTTAGTATATACCTCAAGGGTGACAAATGGCACTATAATTGCAATTTCCATATATTACTTTTAACTGAAAAAGGAGACATAATGGAATATATAGAAATAGGTGTTATACTTTATTTGTCGATTCTTGTAATTATTGCCCGTACAAACTCCAAAAAAGTAGCCAGACAAATGAAAAAATTAAACGTTAACAGATAATAAGAAATCAGAGTAAAAATTGTACAAAATAAAATTATGAATGGTGAGAGTTAATAAATTCTCACCTTTTCTTTTTAAACCAGAATTACACCGCCCCCCAGACATAATTCATTATCATACAAAACTGCAAACTGACCCGGAGCGATTCCTTTATCCGGTTTATTCAGTGTAATTTGTGCTCTTTCATTACCGACGAAATTTATTTTACATCTGTAAAAATTTGCACCGTGCCTTATCTTTACCAGGTATTCCCTACCGGGAGAAGGAATTTCATTTATCCAGTTAAAGTTACCAGCGTCAAAACAGATTCTCTCCCTTTGTGAAGTATTTTCACCCGATATATAAATTCTATTTTGTTCAATATCTTTTTTTACCACATACCATGGTCCTCCTCCCAGTCCCAACCCTGATCTTTGTCCTATTGTGTAGTAATAATAACCGTCGTGTTCACCCATTATTTTACCGGAAGTAATATCTACTATTTCTCCTTTTTTGATCCCGAGATGGTGTTTAATAAACTCAGCAAATTTTACCTGACCAAGAAAACAAATACCCTGGCTATCTTTTCTTGTTTTATTAGGGAGGTCAAATTTATCTGCAAAATTTCTTATTTCTGTCTTGTCATATTTTCCGATTGGAAAATATGCCCGGCTTAGCTGTTGCTGAGTAAGGTATGCGAGAAAATAAGTCTGGTCTTTTACAGGATCCGGAGATCTCTTAAGTAAAAATTTCCCTCCTTCATTTTCTACTCTTGCATAATGACCGCTTGCCACTTTTTCAAAGGAATCATCAATCTTGTCATAGAACTGTCCGAACTTAATCAGACTGTTACAGAATATATCAGGGTTTGGAGTTCTGCCTTCTTTAATTTCACTGATGGTATATGATACAACATTATCCCAGTATTCATTCTGGAGCGGAAGGACTTCCACAGGAACATTCAGCTGCCGGCAAACCTTTCTTACATAGTCGAGATCTTCCTCCCACGGGCATTCACCAAGAAAAGAAAATTCATCCTGAAGCCAGATCTTAAGATAAAATGCGGTTAGATCATGCCCTTCATCTTTCAATAATTTTAAAGCAACA
>DATICR010000283.1:0-2274 GCA_035456745.1 Ignavibacteriaceae bacterium | reverse complement strand
CATAAAATTCTAAATATTATTGTAATTTTTTTTGGTTTCAATTTCTCCCGATTGAGAAAAGAAAAAATTCATATCATCTTATTTTTGATAAAATTCTATACTTTTAACCCTTTTTCGACATCTAATACTATTATTTTAAGTGGCATATATATTGAAAATGCTGCGGCATTAAAAATATTTGCTGCCTACAGATAGCAAATTCTAACTGTTGAATTTATTGACATTACTTACACGTAGTGTTAATTTTGACCAAAAATAAAATTTTATGATAACAGAATTCGGCAAGATCTTCGTTTTTATTCTGACAGCACTCCTTTTCGTTATCGTTGCCATTTTTACCGCAAAATTAATCCGTCCTGCCAGACCCACTAAAGAAAAACTCCTGACATACGAATGCGGTGAAAACATTGAAGGCTCACCCTGGGTTAAATTTAATATACGTTTTTATGTTGTTGCTTTAATCTTCCTCATTTTTGATGTGGAAGTTGTTTTACTTGTGCCCTGGGCTCTTGTCTACAGGCAATTTGGTATGCCCGGATTTTTAATTGGAGTCATTTTCCTGGTTCTTCTCGGTCTCGGAATGGCTTATGAATGGCGCAAGGGTGATCTTGAATGGGCGCGACCTAAACCTGTACCCCCCGTTATTAAGAAGAAAAGTGAAGTAAAACAGGATGTGTTAACTGAGGAAGTTGTTTAAACAATAATAATAGAATACGAAAATGGGACTACTCGATAAACAATTAAATGATGGAAATATAGTTGTAACAAAAGTTGAAGACTTATTGAACTGGGCCAGGCTTAATTCTGTATGGCAGGTTGGTTTTGGTTTAGCCTGCTGCGCAATAGAGATGATGGCTACTTCTGCTTCACATTATGATTTCGACAGGTTCGGCGTTATACCTCGTCCTTCACCGCGTCAGTCTGACGTAATTATTATTTCCGGCACAGTTACTTTAAAGATGGCTCTTCGTGTAAAGAGATTATATGAACAAATGCCTGATCCGAAGTATGTTATTTCGATGGGCAGCTGCTCTAACTGCGGCGGTCCTTACTGGGAACACGGCTACCACGTGCTAAAAGGAGTTGACCGAGTTATACCGGTCGATGTTTATGTGCCGGGATGTCCTCCCCGACCTGAGGCTTTATTAGAGGGATTGTTAAAGCTTCAGGAAAAAATCCGTAATGAATCTATTGTAAAGAAATCAGCATGAAATCTACAGAAGAAGTTTTCGAAATCCTGAAAGGCAGATTCGGTGATGCTGTAAGTAATCTTGTAACCGGACAGCCTGTGGAATCTTATTTTTCGGTTTCACCAACTGAAATTAAAAATGTTTGTCTTTTCCTTAGAGATACAGATGAGCTGCTCTTTGATAACCTTATGGTTTTATCGGGAGTCGACGACGATAACGGCGAGAGGAAGACAGCCGAAGATGGAACCTTTACTTCAGTCGGTGGAACACTAAGCGTGTTCTATCATCTTGAATCCACATCATTAAAGCAGAAAGTGACACTAAAGGTTTCTGTCCCAAGAGAAACTCCTGATCTGGAGTCTGTAGCAGAAGTATGGAGAGGTGCCGACTGGCACGAAAGAGAAGCTTATGATTTAATAGGATTCAACTTTCTTAATCATCCTGATTTAAGAAGAATACTTATGCCCTACGACTGGGAAGCCGGACATCCTTTAAGAAAAGACTATAAGAATCCTGAGTTTTACCAGGGAATGAAAGTTCCTTATTGAGAAATCACAAATAACAAATGACAAATAACAAAGTAATATTCAAAATCCAAATTTCAATAGACAGGTACTTTGAAGTAATATCAAATTCCAAAATTCAAAGCAGAGGTTTTATTTAGAAATGGGAGATGATCAATCTTCAAATAAATACGATCTTGAAGAAAGAACATTTCGGTTTGCAAAGGAAGTTTGTCAGTTTACAAAGAAATTAAAGAAAACGATACCAAATATTTAATATACGAGACAGGTTGTAAAGTCATCAGGTTCAGTTGGTGCGAATTATATTGAAGCAAATGAATGTTTAGGAAAGCAGGACTTTAAGATGAGAATCAGAATTTCAAGGAAGGAGTCAAAAGAATCAGCATTTTGGTTGAGACTGATTCTTGAGACAAATGATCAGGAGCCAAAATCAGAAGGTACGACATTATATAATGAATCTGTGGAATTAAAAAAGATTTTTTCCTCCATTCTCATCAAATCATCCTGACATTATATGAGATTTGGAATTACGTTTTTTGAAATATTTTCTTTTTGATGTT
>DATICR010000282.1:0-6978 GCA_035456745.1 Ignavibacteriaceae bacterium | reverse complement strand
GAATATCTTTATCAATATAATTTAAAAGATTTGAGAGGAGAGCAGAAGATAGAATTTTCTCGAGTTCTTCTTTAATTATAATAAACTCTTCTTTCATTTTTGCAACTTTATGGATTTTAATAAATATAAATAATAAAGGTCATAAGAGAAATAATAGCTGCTTTTAAATGTTATCTGGAACAAAGTAAATCTGCATAATGAACATAAAAACTGTGATCATAACCATATAAAGGCGCAAAAAACTCTGAAGGATGCACCAAACCTGAAGTTCACCTCTATCAAGAGAGGCTTCCGGACTCAACAAGATCGGGATGAGTTAAAAAGAATTGCTGATTCTACCAATAAGATTATGATTAAAGCCATTTTTTCAGAATGAATATTTAACTCTTATAAACCAAGAACTTCCATAATCTCCATACTGGGTAAGATTATTGCCATTGAAAAGAAGGGCAATTACATAAAGATCCAGATTTGTGATAACTGAATAGGTAACAGAGGGAACAATTACGCCGGAATGATCATTGGGATTATAAATGCCGAACAGACTGCCTCTTATTAGAGGAGTTATGTTATAAGAAAATTCCTGGTAAATATTCAATCTTGCAGGTGAAAGCATTCCAAGTTCTAAAGCCTCAGTTTGATATAAACCCACATTTAGAGTTTTACCAATATTATAATACAAGACTTCTGTATGAATATAAAATGAATTCGGGAATGTATAATCTCCAGAAAGTACAAACGAAAACACAGGATCCTTAAAAGAAGACATGGATTCATAATAAGGTAAGATGACGTGCAATGTATTGTATTTTGGTATAAGGGATGGTCTTTGAGAAACTGTAAATTCACCGCGGAAACCTGCATCTAAAATGTCACCCGACCATCCTCCGCCGGCAATCCAGCGGTTATATTTTATTCCGCCAATCAGATTAAAATCAAAATCCCACTTGTTAAATGAAATTAAACCGGCTGCTACCATTTTTTCCAATGTTTCAGCAGGAGCAACTGCAGCTTCTATTTTTGTCACTGGTCCGGTATAATATTGAAATCTTACAGCGTCAGTTCCCGGCAGTTCCTCATAGTCAAAATCCAGAGGAGACTGTGGATTGAACAAATCCGTCGGATTCCATACCCAACTGGTCCCCCAGGCAATTCGTTGTCTTCCAACGGTGACTTCAATTTTCTCTTTAGTCCAATCCAGCCACAGCCTGTCGGTTTCGAGGTATCCTAATGATTTACCTCTATTCCACAACACGGCATCCAGATTTGCAAATTCATGTTGCGATTTGATCTGATTAAGAAATCCGGGAATTTTTTCCAAGCTCTCACCATAATAAACTCTGAACCGAAATTCTAGTGCAGTTGTTAAAGATTGAAGAGGATACCATCTTGTATTAAGTCTTGCATGCAGAAGATGATCATCAAAATGTTCATTATAAAAAGGATATTTAGTGGAACTATATAAATACTTTGCGTATCCGGAAATTTCCGTGGAAGACAACTGTGCAAATGTTCTGCCGAAAAATAAAACGAGAAAGATAAAAAGTAGTTTAGCCTTCATTCTTTACAATAACTTTTCGGATTTCATCAGATTTTATTTTACCATCTTCAAGAGTAACCACCCGGTGAGCTCTTTTTATAACCTTTGAATCGTGCGTTGAAAAAACAAATGTCATTTCAAATTTACTGTTAAGATCTTCCATAAGGTCAAGCAGGGCTTCGGCGGTGACAGAATCCAGGTTAGCTGTTGGTTCATCCGCCAACACAAATGAAGGATGGGATGCAAGAGATCTCGCAACTGCAACTCTCTGCTGCTGTCCACCTGAAAGTTCAGAAGGACGGCTGTTCATTCTCTCTCCGAGTCCGACTGCTTCAAGCAGCTCTTTTGCCCTTTCTTCCCTTTCACTCTTTGAAAGATTCTGAAGCAGCATGATAAACTCTACATTTTCTTTCGCCGTCAGAACCGGAATTAGATTATAAGCCTGGAAAACAAATCCTATATGATGAAGACGGAAATTTATGAGTTCATCGGGTTTATAAGTTGAAATATCCGTCCCGTCAACTACTATTTTACCTTCAGTCGGCTGGTCGAGTCCTCCAATCATATTAAGCAGTGTTGTTTTCCCTGAACCTGAAGGACCCACAATGGCAGTGAATTCTCCTTTTTCAATTTTCAGGTTTACTCCCTTGACTGCATATACAGGTATCTTTGCTTCGTTATATGTTTTTTGAAGATCAAATAATTCAATCAAAGCCATGGTTTTCTCCGTAGAAATAAATTAGTACATTCTGATTGCGGTAGCCGGATTTAGTCTGACAGCTTTTATTGCGGGGTATACTGCACTTACGACTGCGGTCACTATAATCATAATAAACAACACCGGGTAATATGAAACCGGCAGTGTGGGAAACAAATGTGAACTTATTCCATAACTGGACAGTCCTTGTGCGAATAATGATAAATTTATCCCCTTTTGTGCAGTGATCCATATTGAAAGTGCACCGAGGATCATCCCGATTATACCGCCCGTAATAGATAACATGATAGTTTCAAAAATAATCAATGTAAAAACCTTTATTCTTTTCATTCCTACTGCCATAAGGACACCAAGTTCTCTCATCCTTTCAACAACAGACATAAGCATAGTATTGGTTATTCCGAATAATAATGCAAAAAGAATGATTCCAAGAAAAATATTAAGTTCAAAATCCAGAGTTTCATAACTGATGCTTAGCTCCGGAGCAAGCTGCTGCCAGGTCTCAACAGAAAGATCTTTGTATTTGTTTCTTAATTTATTTACTACCTGGTCTATGATCTGAACTGTGGTTAATCTTACTGCAATTTCGTGCACTATCGGTTTGCTTCCAATTAAACTGAACAGATCCTGCTGCCTGACAAAAACATTACTTTTATCAAACAGAGATGATTCAGTTTCGAATATTCCTGCAATTCTGAAAGCTGCATAAATTATATTTCCATCGGGTCCCTGGAAGCTTAGAATTATTTTAGAGCGAAGCTTCAGATCCAGTTTTTTTGCCAGCTCGCGGCCAATTACTACAGGATTTCGGCTTAACCCTTCAAAATATTTACCCTCCTTAATATTGGCTGCTACGCTTGTGACTCTTTGCTCTTCGTCAGGAATAATTCCTTTAATTTCTACTCCTGAGGATGAAGTTGCCGAAGCAGCCATTCCTTCAATTATCGTTCTCACAGAAACAGCCTTTACACCATTCATCTTTTCGATCTGTGGTTTTAATTCAAGTCCGTCCGGAATATAATTCCCGATCAAATTTTCTTTCTTAAAATTTTCAGAATGGATTTGAATATGACTTAAATCCCGGTCAATTGCAGCATTCACTGTGGAATCCCACATACCGTACATTGTGCCGCTGGCAAAAAGACCGCATCCTAAACCAAGGGCAATAGCAGTTAAAATAATCAGACTTCTTTTTTTATTTCTCCAGACATTTTTCCATGCAAGCATAAAAATCATAACGATCTCCGTTTTTAGTTTCTTATTGCTTCAACTGCTTTAAGCTTATGTACATATCTGAAAGGATACCAGGCTGATAATAATGCGATTAACAATACTGTCCAGAACTGAGCAATAAAAATTCCCGGGGCAATACTAAATGGCATAATAGGTTCAACCCCGAATGCGAGCATTGCCTCTGCAAGTTCCCCTGTAAGTTTTATAGGATGATAATAAAAATAAAGCAAGATAGGATAGCTAATAACTATTCCAGCAAATACACCTATTAAAGAAATGAAAATTGTCTCAATTGTTGTAACCATAATTAATTTAGTTTTTTTCATCCCGACGGCAATAAGAATTCCGAACTCTTTTGTTCTTTCAGTAGTCATCATCATAATAGTGCCGAATATTCCGAAACCGATTACGATATAAAGTATTGCGAGCATAATTATTCCTCCGGCACTATCCACTTCAATTGACTGGACAAGTTCAGGAGTCATTTCCTTCCAAGTCATCACTTCATATTTATCATCAAAGAATTTTTTTACTTCAGACCTGACTTCATCAAGCCGATTCGGTCTGTCAATCATTATAGAAAGTGAGGTTAGCCTGCCTGGTGCCGAATAAAGCCACTGCGCATAAGAAAGACTGCAATAAATCATCGTTTTATTCATTTCAGGAATAGGAAGTTTTATTATCCCCTGTACAGGAACCAGAGCCGCAGCTGTAATAGCATGAAATCCCTGACCATAAAGAACGATACTATCACCAACTCCAACTTTTAAAAGTTCGGCTAAACCCTGACCGATTAAAACTCCTTTACTTGAACCAGTCAGATATTTACCTGACACAAGTTTTTCCTGCAATTTTAAGATGGTTCGTTCTTTATCAGGATTAATTCCTACAATTGGAGAAACTTTTGTAGCATTTCCATGTGATACAAGTGTGAATGTCTCAAATCTCGGAATAACAAGGGTAACATCCGGCAGTTTACTTATTTTAGAGATCACTTCAGGATCCAACACCATGCTTTTATCGAGTGAGCGTTTATCCCAGTAATCTTTAGCATGCACCTGAATGTAACCGGTAGAAATTCTGACAGATGAATCAATCATAAAGTCATAAGAACCTTTTTGCATGGAACGCATAGCCAATGCAAGAAATACAGCGAAAAATACTGACGAAGCTGCGATAACCGTACGTTTTCTATTTCTCCAGAGATTTCTCCATGCGAGTTTAAGATAAGTTCCCATTATCTAACTCTTTTCATATTTTGTTCAGAAAAAAACGATTGATCGGTTGCTATATTAAATTCAATCTTATCATAATCAAGAATAGTTTTATTTCCCGGTTCATCAACAGGAACCATTTCCCAATGAGTCAGAACCGTTCTGTCATCCATTTTTTGTGGATCTCCTCCGGTAAATGTTTTAACAATATTTCCATCCTCATCATAATAATCGGCCTTCAGTTCAAAATATTCCTTTTTTGAAATCCATATAACGATTTTCCCCCAAACAACGCCAGCTTCTGGTTTCGGAGTCAATTGAATTTTCCAGCAGTTAAATTCTCCGATATTTTCCTCACCGATAAACTTATGTGTATAATCGTCTACAATAGAAGACTGTTTTACCAAATCATCGTTTGTAAAATCAGAACCCATCCAGGACTGCATCATCATTGATGGCGGAATTTTAATAACTTTTTGTGCAGAAGGTATCCAGTTCCAGACTTCATTTTTCCTTTTGAGCGTTACAGTTCCTTTATCCCTTGCAGGTTCTGTTACATAAATAAGAGCATATTCGGGTTCAAGAGACCAGATCTTCAATCCCATTGTCCTTGACCAATCAGGTTTTACAATAGTCATTTTAACTTCAGAGTAGCTGCTTTTAGCCCTCATAAGTTGGTCAGCTTTCTGAATCACTTCTTTCGCTGTTTGCGAAAAAATAAATTCACAAATGGATATTAAATAAATAAAAGTCAGACTAATTACAGATTTCATAACTATACAAATTGTTTAATTAATAATTTTTTAATTTTTTCTGCTGGAAAATATTCAGGATCCATCATAATGTGAAGCTGCACGCCATCAATTACAGCAACAAAATATCTTGTCATTGACTCAGGATCTTTGTGCCCTTTGCTTTTGAAATATCCGGTTATAATCGACATCAAAGGATCAAATGCTTCCCACATTTTAGTAATTAACTTCGGCATTACATCCGGCTGAACAAAAATACCCATATAAAGCTTCCAGTAATCCGGTTTCTCAAGTACAAAATCGATAGTTCTATTAATCAGATTTTCCATATCTTTTTTTTTCAATTGCTTTTCCTGATCAAGGGGAAAAATTTCCTTAACGTAAGTTACTATCATATCTATCATCAACTTATATAAAACATCTTCCTTACTTTTAAAGTAATTGTACATAAGTCCTTTTGCTATTCCTGCCTTTTGAGCAATAGCACTTACCGAAGACGAATGATAGCCATATTTCGCAAAGACTTCCAGAGCAGCGTCAAGGATCTTCTGTTTACTCCCTTGTCTGATTAATTCAAATTGTTCTTTCGTTCTTGGACACATACTATTTTGATTTTGATTGAACGTTCGTTCAAACATAAATAGAAAACGTCTGTTTGTCAATTCCAAAAATCACAGAGATACAAGAAATAGTTTCAGAATCAAAATTAATTTTTTACGAGGTAAAAAATGTTTTTAACGAAATCTCCTTTTGCCTTTAATCAATTTTATATGTTTGCAAAATTTTTATTTTTGCAAATAACTTAAAGAGGAATTAAAATGCGAATCGGTTTTATAGGAACAGGAATAATGGGGAGCAGGATGGCACATAATCTTTTAAGGAATAATTACGAATTAATAGTTCATAACAGAACTAAAGAAAAAGCTGAACAGCTTATTAATGAAGGCGCCGAATGGGCGGACTCTGCTTTTGATACCGGGAAAAATGCCGATATACTTTTTTCGATGCTTGGTAATCCTGAAGCAGTTGAAGAGATGGCTCTGCATAAAAATGGATTTTTAGCGGGTATGAAAAAACATGCGTTATGGGTTGACTGCAGTACTGTAAATCCGTCTTTTTCAAAGGAGATGTCAATGAAAGCCGGAGAAAAAGGAATTCGTTTTATAGATGCTCCGGTTGCTGGAACAAAGCAGCCGGCAGAGAAAGGAGAGCTGATTTTCTTCGTTGGAGGAAACAGAAAGGACTACGAAGAAATAAAACCATTGCTTGAGAAAATGGGAAAGAAAATTCTTCATCTTGGAGAAACCGGAAAAGGAACCTCCATGAAAATGATAGTGAACCTTCTGCTGGGCGCCTCAATGGCTTCATTTTCGGAAGCAATGGTTCTAGGCAAAGCTCTTGGTTTTGACAAAGACACATTGTTCAATACATTATTAGGTGGTGCTGTCACTGCTCCATACCTTAGTGCAAAAAAAGAGAAGTTTGCCACAGATAAATATGAAACCGAATTTCCTTTACAAT
>DATICR010000281.1:0-2179 GCA_035456745.1 Ignavibacteriaceae bacterium | reverse complement strand
TATTAAAGGACATTAAGGGCGATACCTCGATTCTTCCAGAAATTAAAGCAGGAATAGATAACATGAATATCAAGTTTGATTCTTTTATCCATGGGCAGGAAGGGCACAACCTGCGCCTTGAGAAAATCCTGGAAAAACTGGCTGAAAGATGAATCTATCACGATTTATCATTTTATATCGTCTGAACTTCGCCATAATATTGCCGAGGGGAGTAAATGAAACCTATACATTCATTTACCCTGGAAGAATATTATCCCTGGAGAAGAAAAGTAAAAACACAATATCCCTGGCAAAGGGAGTATGTGGATAGTGAATTTCTGAAACACGAACAAAAAAGAATAAGAGTGTGCGAGGATTGGAGTAAAAAATTTTTAAAAACAGCATTTGGTAAATCTTTAGATATCGGATCTTTTTTTGTTGTACCTGCGGAGGGATTATCCACTTCATGGAAGGCTGCAATAGCAGATTTTGGGAACTATAGTGTATTCCTAAACTTTTTATAATATTAGCTCTCGCATGGACAAGAAATTATATGGTTGGAACATCAAGAATTACAATAATACATCATGTGAGAAAGGAAGATTTAGAAAAACAAATGCATGATACAGATAATATAAGAGTGTATGAGCATCTTCTTGCGATCAAACTCGCATACGAAGGAAAAACACCAAACGAGATAGCATCAATTTTGTCAAAAACAGTTCAAATCGTATATATATGGTTGAATGATTGGAATAAAGAAGGCTGGCAAGGAATAATGCCACGATTTGGTGGTGGCAGACCTTCTGAACTTGATAAGAAAGAATTCAAAGAATTGTATGAAACCATTATCAAAAATAAACCATGCAATTTGATGGATACAGATGACGTTTTCTGGGATCCAGAATTGGTAAGAGAATATGTCCTTAAAAGATTTGGTGTAGATTATTCCTATTCAGCGATATGGAAAATTGTACGCGAAAAATTCAATTTAAATCTCATCAAGCCTTATTCGAAAGATTATAGAAAACCAGATGACGCGGAAGAAATTTTAAAAAAAGAATCGATGAAGTATCTGAAATAATATGTCAAGAAACAACAATAGTAGGCTTACTCGATGAGTCGTCGGTCCAAAATAAGCCTCATGTTAAACGTGTTCTCACAGAAAATGATCGAGTAATATGCGATACGAGTTATAATCCATCCCAACGGTTCACCTGCATGGGTTTTTTGGAGACAAATGGTGATTTGATCACCTTCAATTCACCAAGATCTAAAAAAGAAGATTTTAAGATATTTTTAGAAAAATTAAGGCTAAAATATGAGTCTGAAATTACAATAGTTGCTATTTCAGATAATGCCAGAATTCACAAAGCACAGATCATAAAAGAATATTGTTCACAAAATAATATTCTTTTGGTATATTTGCCGCCTTATAGCCCACAATTAAATCCTATAGAAACTTTATGGAGATTATTAAAGAAAAAACTGGCAAGTAGGGTTTTCAAAACGATCCAGGATTTATATACTGCATCTGAAAATATTCTTAAGTCGTTGGGAAATCTCGAAAGCTTATGTTCAAATTGGATAACAAAATTCCTTGCTTAAAATTAAAATTAGTTCGGAAAAACACTATAGTTACAAAATTTGCTAAATTTCTGATTCGAGAAAGGGGTTGCACTTTTACAGGACTTCCTGCGCGAGCATGCAGTCTATGGAGACAGGGAAATACAGAATTTTGCTGCCAGGTTTGTCAAATAAAGAGGCGATAAGCATGCAAAATTCTTAGGAAACATGCCTGCTTAAAGAATTCTACGGCAGGCACAGGTCAATCATTGATGCTCTGGCTGAAGATGATGAAATGTTCAGGGCTGTAAAAGAAATTGCTGGAACTGAAGGCGCATCGCTTGAAAATGCAGAAGGGATAGAAAGTCTTGAAAAGAGGTTTCATAAAATCCCGATCGGGGAGGAATATGCCCCTCATAGATGGAATAAATACATTTTCGGTGGTGGATGCCCCAAATCTGCAAGGAGAAGAGAGAATAATGCTTGATAAGCAGAATATGCAGGCATTCTGCAAGGACATGGACTTTCCTATGTTCAAACTGAAAGGAATGACTTTCAAGTTTGGCATTGTTGAGGAAAAGACAAATCTCAACATGCTCTTCACGCGGTTTTCCGGCATCTGGATCATGGCCTA
>DATICR010000280.1:0-7839 GCA_035456745.1 Ignavibacteriaceae bacterium | reverse complement strand
GGTCTCACTCCTTGAGAATTATCAAACCGGTGAGGGAAAAGTATCTGTTCCCGAAGTATTGCAAAAGTACACCGGATTTAATATGATTGAATTATAAATCTATCGGGCTTAATAAATATTTATAAAATTCAGCCTTTGCTTTTTAATTAAGGCAAGGGAATTAAATTATATTGTCTTATGAAGAATTTATTCACACTCAGAAAATATTTTTTACGGTATAAGAAAAAACTGGCTTGGGGTGTAATTTTTATTCTATTATCGAATATCGGTGCTGTATATATTCCGCTTCTTTTGAAAGATGCCATAAATTCTTTTAGTGAAAATGTAACTATTCAACAGCTATTTCGTTATGGAACATTGATTGTTATTACCGCTTTCTTTTCCGGACTGTTCAGATTTTTTATAAGGCAGACAATAATTGTTGTATCAAGAGAAATTGAGTATGACTTACGGGAGGATTTCTGGTCACATATGCAAAAACTTCCCCTGAGATATTTTCAGAATAATTCCACCGGTAATATCATGGCTCATGCTACAAATGATATAAACGCAGTAAGGATGTTCCTCGGACCCGCTGTTATGTATTCTGTCGATACCGTGATTAGACTGGTGATGGTTATTATACTTATGCTGACATTGAATTTTTCGCTTACAATCTATTCTCTGATACCTCTGCCGTTTTTATCATATCTGGTATATAAAATTGGACAGAAAATCCACGAGAGATTTACAAAAATTCAGGAGCAATTTGCCGACTTAACTACAAAAGCACAGGAAAATTTTTCGGGAATCCGGGTTATAAAATCTTATGTGAGAGAGTTGAGTGAGATTGAATCATTCAGTAAAATGAGCATGGATTACCTGAATAAAAATATGAGAATGGTAAAGGTTCAGGCGTTGCTCATGCCGATACTTTTTTCTATTACCGGTATCTCCATTGTTATAGTAATCCTGGTCGGAGGGGATAAAATTATTTCAGGCACAATGAATCTTGGTGAACTCATAGCTTTCACCTTTTATCTTGGAATTTTGATATGGCCTATGATTGCATTCGGCTGGGTGGTTAATATTGTTCAGCAGGGCGAAGCAAGTATGAAACGCCTTAATAAAATCTTCCACGAGCCTTATGAAATAAGAGATACTGAAGAGACAGATGAAGATATAAGCCGGATGAAGGGTGAAATTGAATTCAGGAATGTATCCTTTAAGTATCGTGAACATTTGCCTCTTATCCTTAATGAAATTAATCTTAAAATTCCTCAGGGCTCTACTGTAGCCGTAATGGGATTTACGGGCAGCGGTAAAACTTCTTTTATAAATCTGATACCACGATTATATGACGTTACCGGCGGCGAGATTCTGATCGATGGCAAAAATGTTAAAAAGATTCCACTTGATGTTCTTAGAAAAAATATTGGCTATGTGCAGCAGGAACCATTTCTTTTCTCCGATACACTTGTGAATAATATTTCATATGGATTAAGAGATATTGATCTTGAAAGAGTTAAATATGTTTCATCAATAGCAAATTTTGATAAAGATGTTGAATCTTTTCCTCATGGATATGAAACTATTAGCGGCGAGAGAGGAATTACACTATCGGGAGGACAAAAACAGAGGGCGACACTTGCCAGGGCACTGGCAATCGATCCTAAAATTCTTATTCTTGATGATTCTTTCTCGGCTGTTGATACTAATACGGAAGAGGAGATTTTAAGGAATCTCAGGCAGTTTATGAAGGATAGAACAAGCATAATAATCAGCCATCGGATTTCTACAGTTAAAGAAGCTGATAAAATAATTGTACTTTCAAACGGGAAAATTGCCGAGGAAGGTACCCACGACCAGCTTGTTTCATTGGGGGGAATTTACGCCGACTTGCACTATAAACAATTGCTGGAAAAAGAATTGGAGGAGCTGAAATAATTATTTTTGGATCAAAAATAAAGCAAAGAATAGTTAAACCAGGATAAGAAAAAAAAATATGTCTAATGATTATAAAAGTGAAGAAGAGGTTCTGGGAAAGGCATACGATTCAAAGTTAATGAAACGTCTGCTCGGGTATATAAAACCATATCGTAAATATGTCGTTTTAGCAATTCTGATGAACATAGTAGTATCATCGCTTGGACCATTGCGTCCATATTTAACTAAGGTTGCAGTCGATGATTATATCTCAAAATCTAACTTTAAAGGACTCTTAATCATAAGCCTGATTTTGTTTGGAACCCTTCTGTTTGAGGCAACAATTCAATTTTTCCTTACTTATTATACGCAGTACCTGGGTCAAAAAACTATTTATGATTTGCGGACTCAGCTATTTAAACATACCCAAAAACTAGCACTTAGATTTTTTGATAAAACTCCAATAGGGAGAATAGTCACAAGAGCTACTAATGATATAGAAGCTCTCAGCGAACTGTTCTCTTCCGGTATCGTAATGATTTTCAGCGATATATTTAATATCGTCTGGATATTGGCTTTTATGTTTTTTATGGACATAAAATTATCACTGGTAACTTTATCTGTATTCCCGGTTTTAATTTATGGTACTTTTCTTTTCCGGAAAAAAGCACGTGAAAGCTATAGGGACGTGAGACTTCACCTCGCAAGACTTAATTCATATATGCAGGAACATATCACAGGAATGAATGTAATCCAGATTTTTCGAAAGGAAAAGGATGAACTAAAAAGATTTCTTTCGATAAATTCTGATTATAGGGCAGCGAACATCAGATCTGTATTTTATTACGCCCTGTTCTATCCGGGCGTGGAAATACTGAGTTCTATCGCTGTCGGTTTGATTATATGGTATGGTGGTGGCGAAATAATCAGAAATACACTCACCATTGGAACTATCTTTGCGTTTCTTCAATTTACAGAAATGTTCTTCAGACCAATAAGAGATCTTTCTGAAAAATATAACATTATGCAGACTGCTATGGCTTCATCCGAAAGAATCTTTAAGCTCCTGGATAATCAGACTTTTGTGAATGATCCTGAACATCCTGTTAAAATCGAAGATGTTAAAGGAGAAATTGAATTTAAGGATGTCTGCTTTGCCTATAACGAAGATGAATATGTATTAAAGAATATTTCTTTCAAAATTAATCCGGGTGAGACGGTTGCAATAGTAGGACATACGGGAGCAGGTAAAACAAGTATTATAAATATTCTTAGCAGGTTCTATGATATTCAGAATGGTTCGATTTTATTGGATGGTATTGATATCAGGCATATTGAAAAAAGAGAATTAAGGAGATATATTTCAATAGTACTTCAGGATGTTTTCTTGTTTTCAGGGACAATCAGATCAAATATTGATATGAATAATGAAAATATTCCATTGGAGAAAGTGATTGATGCTGCAAAACTTGTCGGTGCGGATAAATTTATAGACCTTCTCCCGAAAAAGTATGATGAGGAGGTAAAAGAAAGAGGCTCTACCTTAAGCGTGGGCCAAAAACAGTTGATTTCATTTGCCCGGGCCCTGGCTTATGATCCTAAGATTCTCGTCCTCGATGAAGCTACATCAAGTGTTGATACTGGGACAGAAATTCTAATCCAGCAGGCAATAGAAAAATTACTTGTTGGGCGTACAGCAATTGTTATAGCTCACAGACTTTCGACAATTCAAAGTGCTGATAAAATAATCGTTATGCATAAAGGAGAGATACGGGAAACAGGAAATCACCAGGAATTACTTGCAAAAAGAGGAATTTATTATAAATTATATCAGCTTCAATATAAAGATCAGGAAATTATTAAAGCTATTTAACTGTTTCTATTACTAATAAATCGGGAAAACATATCATGCCACAAACTCGTTTCATGACCATTGCCCGCTTCATTATTGAACAGGAGAAACTCCATCCGGAGGCAACCGGTGAATTATCATATCTATTGCATGATCTTTCACTGGCTGCAAAAGTAATTTCTCTTGAAGTAAATAAAGCCGGACTCGTTGACATTCTCGGATTTACGGGGGATAATAATGTTCACGGTGAACAGGTAAAAAAACTTGATATATTTGCTCATGATATGCTCTTCAGAGCTATGGATCATGGGGGACATTTATGTGTGATGGCTTCAGAAGAAGAAGCAGACATTATGCATATCCCAAAGGAGTTTGACCTCGGAAAATATGTTTTATTATTTGATCCCCTTGATGGTTCATCTAATATTGATGCAAATGTAAGTATCGGGACAATCTTTTCAATTTATCGCAGGATTACTTCAGACGGAGGTCCGGGTACCCTTGAGGATCTTTTACAACCTGGCTATAAACAGGTTGCTGCAGGTTATATTGTATACGGCTCAAGTACGATTATGGTCTATACCGCCGGACATGGGGTTCATGGATTTACTCTCGATCCTTCCTTCGGAGAATTTCTCCTGTCTCATGAAGATGTTAAAATACCTAAAAAAGGAAAAATCTATAGTATTAATGAAGGCAATTATCTTTATTGGCACCCTGGGTTAAAGAAATATATAAAATACCTTCAGGAGTATGATAAAGAAACCGATAGACCATATTCATCCCGGTATATAGGTTCTATGGTAGCTGACATACACAGGACTCTCCTTTATGGTGGGATTTTCATGTACCCGGCAGATTCAAGACACCCTAATGGGAAGCTTCGTTTATTGTATGAGTGCAACCCTATGGCATATATTGTTGAAGCTGCTGGTGGTAAAGCTTCAAATGGTTATAAACGTATACTTGAAGTTCAACCGGAAAAACTGCACCAAAGAACTCCCATTTTTATAGGAAGTGAAGAGGACGTTCTTAAGGTTGAAGATTTTATAGCAAAAGAGGAGAAAGAACAGGAAATAGTTTTATCCCGGAATGAGTAACAATTCTATTTCCTTATTTTTTCCAGCCCCGAATTGATTTTTGAAGTTAATTCTTCGTGAGTTATTCCCTCAATGGTCAGTTTATTCGTCTTTAGTATGATTTCCGGGGAATCGCCTTCACCCTTCATAAATTTGAATAAACAGAATCCTAATCTGTTCCTGTCATTCATTATCGGAAGGTAATTTTTTAATTCATCCACAACATTGTATACCTGTTTTTCCAGCGAACTGTCTGGGAATTTACTTGTTCCCGGAGATTTTAAACTCGTCATTTATTTCCCGTTTTTGTTAATGTTAAAATAATTAAAAGAAATAAATAGCTCAACTGATAATTCTCACTCCCTGTCATTGATTGGTTGTAAATCAGATCGGTTTTTGTTCAAATCACCAAAATTATTATGTATCCCGATTTACCGTTTTTTAATTAAATTTGCTGTTCAAATGAACAAAAGAAAAGAAATCCTGAATCTTGGTAGTATTAGAAATATCCTGATAATAAGACTTAGTTCTTTGGGAGATTTACTACTTTCTACACCGCTGGTAAGAACACTGAAAAATCAATACCCGGATATCAATATTAATTATCTCGTTGGAACCCGCTATAAGGATACCTTAAAACTAAATCCTTATGTTTCTAAATTATTCCTTTATGAAAGCCAAAAGGAAAAAATTGCAGTGCTTCTGAAAAGATTAAAAGAATCTCAATTCGACCTTATTATTGATCTTCAGAATAATTTCCGGTCTAAAGAAATAACTGATTCTCTTGACATAAGAACTCTGAAGTTTTATAAGCATTCTGTTGATAAATTTCTTCTTGTCAAATTTAAAATAAACAGACTGAAAAGTGAACCTCCGTTACCTGAAAGGTATGCGCATACAATTCCCGGATTTAAATTGGATGGCTTTGGAATAGATCTTTTTACAGAAAATAACTCCTCGGCTTCGCTTGAAGGGAAAAATAATTTAATCGGATTTGCTCCCGGTTCAAGACATTTTACAAAGATGTGGCCGAAAGATTATTTCCGCTATTTAGGGGAATTATTAGTAAAGGCAGGTTATACAGTGGTGCTGTTCGGAGGGAAAGATGATATGCCTGTCTGTTCTGAATTAGCCGGGAAAATTCATAACTCGATAAACCTTTGTAATGATGATAAACTTCTGCAAACCGCAGCTGATATGAAGAAATGCAAAGCCGTCGTTTGTAATGATTCTGGCTTAATGCATACAGCATGTGCAATGAAGGTTCCTGTACTCGCCTTTTTCGGTTCAACTGTTAAAGAATTTGGATTTACTCCATACAAAAACAAAGATTTAATTTTAGAAAACAATTCCCTAACTTGTAGGCCTTGTTCTCATACAGGTAGAGCAAGATGCCCGAAAGGACATTTCAGGTGCATGCTGGAATTGTCACCTGAAAAAGCATTTGAAGCATTATTGACTCTTGTTGAAAGCTGATGAAATCACTCTGGAAATTAATTTATAATTTAATAATTATACCCCCGTTCTATATCCTCCTTCAGATAGGTTCGCTGTTTAACAGGAAAATAAAAATCGGGTTAAAAGGCAGAAAGAGAATATTTGAAGAATTAATCCTTAACGCAGCCAGTCTTGATAAATCAAAAAAACTGATATGGTTTCATTCTTCATCACTTGGAGAATTTGAGCAGGCGAAACCCATTATTGAGGAATTAAAAAAGAATCAGGGAATAAATATTCTTATTACTTTCTTTTCTCCTTCGGGATATGAGAATTCAAAAAAATATCCTTTCGCTGATCTCGTTTCATATCTTCCGTTCGATAGTAAAGCATATGCAGATAAGTTTGTTGCTATTGTCCGCCCCAATCTTGCTGTTTTTATGAGGTATGATATATGGCCTAATCATATCTGGGCGATGAATAATCTGGGCATTCCCTGTTTTATTGTTGATGCTACGATGAAAAAGAATTCCCCCCGCAAACTACCGCTTATAAAGAATTTTCATATAATTCTATTTAATGATGTGACAAGAATTTTAACGGTCTCAAAAGAAGATTTAGAGGGATTTAAGGATTTTAGGTTTGATTCAAAAAAGCTCACAGCTGTTGGAGATACCCGGTTCGACCGTGTTTATGAAAAAAGCATTGCGGCAAAAGAGAAAAATATTATAAGAACAGACTTGCTGAAGGGTAAAAAAATATTTGTTGCCGGCAGTACGTGGGATATTGATGAAAATGTCTTGTTGCCTGTGTTTATAAAAATAGCCGGATTTGAACAAAATATAATTATGCTGCTTGTACCTCATGAACCCACAATCGAAAATCTTGAAAGAATAGAAAATGAATTATCCGGGAAAATTGAATCAATTCGTTTTTCCCATCTTAATTCGTATAAAGGGGAAAGAATAATCATAGTTGATTCAATAGGAATATTGCTGACACTTTATGCGTATGGAGATCTGGCATTTGTTGGAGGAAGTTTTAAGCAGAATATTCATAATGTTCTTGAAGCCGCTGTTTATGGAATCCCGGTAGTATTCGGTCCTAAAATTGACAACTCTCAGGAATCAATTGAACTGCTGAAAAGGGGTGGGGGAGTGATGATTAGAAATCAGAGGGAAGCATACAGAATGCTCCGGACCCTGTTGAAAGATGATAATTTGCGAAATGAAAAAGGGAGAATTGCTGCACAATATGTAAGAGAAAATCTGGGAGCAACTGAAAAGATTCTTAGAGAAATTTATAAGGTTATTTAAATGATGGCATCTTTTTAATAATTATTACGAAATTAAAGTTTTATCTTTTATGTCTATTAAATTATACATCCGCCTCATTTTGATATTAACCTTCATTTTTTTGTATGTCTCATTTTAGAATTTTAGGCTTGTTATAGGCTTGTTGAAGGCTTGTTGAAGTTGTAAAGGAATGGGTGTCTCATTCGGGGAAGAGTCATTAAAAATCTTTGCATATTGTCCTACAGAGTGTATAGTAACTTCGGATGAAGTA
>DATICR010000279.1:0-4216 GCA_035456745.1 Ignavibacteriaceae bacterium | reverse complement strand
TAATTATTTCATTTCTGACGCCTCTGGTTCTATTTTTATTTTTCGATTATACAGTCTGGATTTTTCTACCTTATATCACCGTACCCGTAGCTGCAAAGGCAATTCATATGATTACAACATTAGACGGAGCTGATTTGAATAAAACTCTTGAGCTTACTGCAAGACTTTCTGCCTTATTCGGAATTTTATTTTCGGCAGGACTATCCTTGTGAACAAACTTGAGCTAACATATTCACCTTATAACCTTAATCTAACAAAACCATTTCGAACATCTAAAGGAGAAATTTCTGTCAGAAGGGGATTTATAATTTCTTTGAAAGGTAACAGTACAGCCGAGGGAATAGGTGAAGCAGCACCTTTACCGGAATTCGGATCGGAAAGTTATGAAGAAGATGAAGAAGCACTGAAAGATATTCAGTTAAATTTAAAACTGGATCTTGATAATCTTATCCCCTCGCTGGAAGATAGTCTTGCAAACTTCAAACACCTCCCTGCTTTAAGAAGCGGCATTGAACAGGCAATCCTGAATTTAATATGTATCGAAAGAAAAACCACATTAAGCGAGTTATTTAATATTCCTGCAGCAAAAAATATTAGTGTTAATGGTGTTATTGGATTACTAAATCCTGATGAAGCTGTTGATAAGGCAAAAGAACTGAAAGCTGACGGTTTCCGGACATTAAAAGTAAAAGTCGGCAGAAATAATTTTGAAGATGACTTCAAGATTCTTAAAATTATAAGGGATGTAATCGGTAAAAATCTGAAATTAAGAATTGATGCTAACGGGAAATGGAGTACAAACGAAGCAATTGATAATCTGAGGCAAATTGAATCACTCAACATAGAATATATTGAACAGCCGGTTGCCGATATCGAATATTTTGCCCGAATTAAAACCGGTACTTCCATACCGCTTGCCGCAGATGAATCTATAAGAACATATGAAGATGCGGTTAATATTATCAGGAAGAATCTTGCTGCCGTATTAATTCTAAAACCAATGATGCTTGGAGGTTTGACAACTACACTTAAGATTATCAGTGAAGCTGAGCAGAATAATCTGAAAATAGTAATTACTTCTTCCTTTGAGACTTCTATCGGCAGGTCATCAGCAATTTTTGCAGCGGGAATTCTTAAAAATAAGACAGCTCACGGACTTAATGTCGCTGAATATTTTAAAAATACTATTGTTAAAGATCCTTTCCCTGTCAATAAAGGGATAATAAAGATTGGTTAATAATGAGTGTACTCAGGCAAATCAAGAAGAATTCCGGAATAAAATATGACCATCCAGCTATAATTTCTCAGGATATAATATTATCCTACTCTGAGCTTGAAAACAGAATAAAACTCCTTGCCGAACATTTCCATTCACTCGGTATTAAAGAAAAAAATAAGGTGGTAATTCTCAGCAGTAATAACCCCCACTATGTACTATCTATTCTTGCGTTATGGGAAATGAATGCGTGTGTTATTCCGCTAAACACAAGATTAGCTGACACTGAACTTACGGAATTGATAATTAATTCTGATGCTGATTTTCTTCTGGAGCACAAAAATGAAAAAAGAAATTTAGCTGTAAATATCCCAAAGATAATTTTTCCCGTTAACTCTAAGAAAAGACCTGCAGAATTCAAGGCTCCCGGAATAAATCCTGATGAAATTTCACTCATTATGTTTACTTCAGGTGCAACAGGAAAACCCAGGGGAGTAATGCATTCCCTAAGAAATTTATTGAATAGTGCCGATAACAGTGAATCTTTTTTGTCTCAAAAGACGTCCGACCGGTGGCTGGCGAGTCTTCCTTTTTTTCACATAGGAGGGTTATCAATTATTACCCGCACATTCAGATTCGGATCGACATTCATTATTCCGCTTTCACTAAAAAACAAAGATTTGAAAAATGCTTTTGATTTTTTCAAACCGACACTCGCATCACTTGTTTCCACGCAACTAAAAAGACTGCTTGAAACCGGATGGGAACCCGGTCCCAGTCTAAAACATTTGCTTCTTGGAGGGGGCATTATAGAAGAAGGATTAATTAAGGAAGCGATTTCAGCAGGATGTAAATTATCAAATGTTTACGGTTCGACCGAAACATGTGCTTTTGTCACTGAAAACAGCGGAGCTAACTTAGCAAATAAACCTGCTTCTGCAGGTAAGGCACTGGGCAACAATAAAATTTTTATCGTTAAAAATAAATCGGAAAATCTTCCTTTACAATTAAGCGGCGAAATATGTATTGAAAGTAATTCTCTGTTTCATGGGTATTATAAAGATGAAGAAACTACTGCAATGAAATTAAAGGATGGGAAATATTTTACGGGTGATATCGGATTTATTGATTCCGGCGGAGATCTCATTATTGAAGCAAGGAGAACCGATTTAATCATATCGGGGGGAGAAAATGTTAATCCCGTTGAGGTAGAGAATATTTTAAATAAAATACCTGAGGTAAAAGAAAGCTGTGTGTTCGCATTAGAAGATAAAGAATGGGGCCAAATAGTTGCAGCCGCAATAGTATTGGACAAAAATATATCAATTAAAGATCTGGCAGAAAATTTAAAAGGAAAGATTGCTTCTTACAAAATCCCAAAAAGATTCTTCCCGGTAGAAACTATTCCTAAAACACCACTTGGTAAAATTAAGCGGGAACAAATAAGAGAAGAGATAAATCTGCTTATAAATTAATTATTGCTGCTGATTATCGGGAGCGATGCAGTTCCAGATTATCCTTTACCTCAGGGTCTATCGGGATCTTCTTCCACACCTTCTTATCAATAAAGATATGAACCGTTTTAACTTCGTTGGTTATTTCCCCTTCAACGTTTTTGCATATATATTTCAATTCGAATGAACTATCTTTCAGCTGATTTACGACGACTTCAACTGAAATTTTATCAGCCGGTTTTAATGGAAGAAAATATTCTGCTTCAGAATGTATAATTGGGACAGCATAATTTTCATTATTCCAATAATTTGATTTCAATCTAAATGAATTTATGAAATCCTCGTATGCAGAATGACATATTTCAAAAATTTTTGAGAAGAAAATTATTCCGGCAGGATCACAATCATAAAAATTTATTGTCTTATGGTATATATGCATAGAATCAGATCAGATTAATCTTATATCGTTTAAAAAAGGAAGAGAATTTTTAATTTCATCCGCTTTTTCTTTGAAGATTTCAGCAGTAACAATTTTTTCTTCGGAAGGGACTGAAATTAATTCAACGCCCATAGGATCAATAATGGCGCTATATCCGTTATACTTCAACCTTGGCTCATCCCCTACCCGGTTTACTCCCAGGACATAACATTGATTCTCAATCGCCCTTGCTCTAAGCAAAGTTCTCCAATGTTCAATTCTTGTATCTGGCCAGTTTGCAATAACAATAATCATATCTACTTTCTTCTTTGCATAATGTCTGTATAATTCCGGAAACCTGAGATCATAGCAAATCGATAATCCGGCATTAAACTCATTTACCTTTGCTATTATAGTTTCTTCTCCTTTTGTGTAATGCTTATCTTCAGTAGAATATGAGAAGGGATGAATTTTCCGATAAGTCTTTAATAACTTCCCTTCCGGATTAATATGAATTAGAGAATTATAATATTTATTTTCATTTAATTCGATGATACCGGCAAATATATGGACGGAATATTTCTGTGCCATTTCAGAAAAGAAATTAAAACTTTCCCCCCTGGCTTCCTCAGCATATTCGGAAGCATTCATTGTAAATCCCGTTAATGTCATCTCAGGGAAAACAAGCAATTCCTGTTTCTCAAAATTATGAGAAAGGAGCCAGTTGAGCTTATCCTTATTCAGATTTTTATTCTCCCATTCGGGATCGTATTGAATTAATCCTGCTTTCATAAATAAACACTCTTAAAAATTGTTTCTATAAATATTTTACTATTGAAAATTTCAACATAAAAAAATCTCAAATTATTTTGACTTAATCCACCAATTATTCTATGTTCTAATTATAATTTATTTTATTCGTTAATTTAAGGAAGAGTGGGAAATCATGCTAAAGAAAATATTAACCCTTTCAATTATTTCAATCATTCTTTTTTCGACCACCTTCGCACAACAAGTCAGAATTACTACAAATAAGCAGGAAGTAAAAGAACTATTCGGCAATTCCCGGATCATTTCCGATGTAATGGGAAGAATAAATTACATACCTCAGGTTAATTCCGATAATCC
>DATICR010000278.1:0-7718 GCA_035456745.1 Ignavibacteriaceae bacterium | reverse complement strand
TAGTCTTCTTAGGGTACTATATATCAAATTTTTGAAAGGCAAAAAATGATGATTTATTAAACATTCTCTTTCTGAAAAATGATAATGAATTATCTGATTTTAGACTAAACTAGCGCTATAATAATTAAATCATTTGAATTTTTACCAAATTAATACTAAAAATATCCTCTAGGGATGGTACACTTTCTGACGCATATTTTGCGCTGTAGAATTATGATTTAATACAGGATTTTGATGTGCTATTAAAAACTTTTCGCGGTGGAGTTCATCCTCCTGAAGAAAAAACACTGACCGATGAACTTGGATTTGAAATGATGCCTCCCCCAAAACAGGTAATCATTCCGCTTAGTCAGCATCTTGGTAAACAGGCAAAACCTATTGTTAAAAAGGGTAGCCCTGTTTCTGCAGGCACTTTAATTGCCGAGGCGGATGGCTTTATTTCTGCTCCGGTTTATAGTTCTGTAACTGGTATCGTTGCATCTCTCGGCAGAGAATCTAATGCTGGTGGTTTTCCAAAGGATGCAATCGTAATAAATACAAATGAACACCAGGATAAAATTACTTTTGAACCTCTTAATCCTGATACCGTGAGCCCTGAAGAAATAAGAGATAGGGTTAAGCTCGCTGGTATTGTAGGACAGGGAGGTGCGGCGTTCCCGACTTATGTTAAATTAACTCCCCCTAAAGACCAAAAAATTGAACTTATAATTTTAAATGGCTGTGAATGTGAGCCTTACCTTACACGCGATTACAGGTTTATGCTGGAACGGCCGGAAGCATTATTAGGTGGATTAAAGTTAATTATGAAATCCCTTGGAGTGGAAAAGGGATGGATTGGGATAGAAGATAATAAACCTGAAGCTGTTAAAATTCTTAAGAAGTTGGTTGAAAATGAAACTGGCATCTCGATAGTGACTCTTAAGACTAAATATCCCCAGGGCGCTGAAAAAATGCTTATAAAAGCGGTTACGAAAAAGGAAGTTCCTCCGGGAAAACTACCCCTTGATGTCGGTATAGTAATCCAGAATATCGGTACGGCGGTTGCTGTTTATGATGCTGTCGTAAAAGGGGAGCCTTTATTGACGGCTGCAGTCACAGTTTCAGGTAGAGGTATAAAGAATCCCAAGAATCTCATTGTCCCGGTGGGTACCACTATAAAAGATATTCTTGATTACTGCGGTGGCGTAACTGAGGATGCAGTCAAAATAATAGTCGGTGGGCCAATGATGGGGGTGGCCCAATACGATTTGTCTGCTCCGGTTATGAAAGCAACTTCGGGAATCATTGTTTTGACAAAAGAGGATGTAGAGGAGCAGGAGGAGACGGCTTGTTTGAAATGCGGTAAGTGCATTGGAGCTTGTCCCATAAATCTTATGCCTACAAAGCTTGTGAGATATATTCAAATAGGTAACTATGAAGCCGCTGAAAATCTCGGAGTTACAGTTTGCATGGAATGCGGAACTTGTGCTTTTACCTGCCCGGCAAATATTCCGCTCGTTCAATGGCTTAGGTTCGGAAAGCAAAAAGCATTTCAGATTCAAAAAGAAAGATCATTACAAAAAGTATAAAAATTTTCAGCGGTAAACCGGCTGATGTATCAGTGAAATTTATATGGAAACAGAAATATCAAATGAACCGGTTAAAACCAGGATTCATTTAACTACTTCACCTCATCTTCATTCACAATGGTCAACTCAAAGAGTGATGTGGTTTGTTACAGCCGCATTGATTCCTGCTGTTATTGCTGCAGTAATATTCTTCGGACTTTCCCAGCTGCTGATAATTATAACAGCAGTATTTTTCACTAACCTGACTGAAGTAGTAATCCAGTCATTGAGGAAAAGAAAAATTTCAGTTTATGATGGAAGTGCTATGCTGACAGGTTTGCTGCTGGCATTAACTCTCCCTCCGGATTTTTCATTAACTTTTACTGCTATCGGATCAGTAGTTGCTATAGGTCTTGGCAAACAAATATTCGGAGGATTGGGTTATAATATTTTTAATCCCGCACTTGTCGGCAGAGCTTTTCTTCAGGCTGCGTTTCCTGTTGCAATTACTACCTGGACTAAACCGGCTTATGTTGTGGATGCAGTTACTTCAGCAACTCCGCTGGCCGCTTTTAAATTCGATAAAATTCTTACTCCCTTAACTCCTATGTTTTGGGGAAATGTTGGCGGTTCCCTGGGAGAAACATCTGCTGTTGCTATCCTTTTGGGTGGGTTATTTTTGATCTCTGTAAAAATCGTCAATTGGCGTGTCCCGGTTTCTATGATAATAAGTCTTATTGTTTTCGGGGGAATTTTGTGGCTGGTCGATCCCGTTAAAAATCCTGATCCGTTTTTCCATTTGTTCGCAGGAGGGTTTATGCTTGGCGCATTTTTTATGGCAACCGATTGGGTAACTTCTCCTGTTACTGACAAAGGTCTGATTATCTATGGCGCTGCAATTTCTCTTCTCATTATTCTTATCAGAAATTACGGGGGATTGCCTGAGGGAGTAATGTACTCCATTCTTATTATGAATGGTTTTGTTCCCTTGATAAACCGAAACACTAGGCCAAGGATTTTCGGATTGGTTGAAGGAGCTGTGAAATGAATAAAGTTTTACACATCATGATTACTTTGACTGTTATCGGTGTAATTGCCGGAGGTGTGCTTGCACTTGTCAATATCTGGGCAGAACCAAGAATTGCTGCTAATCAGAAATTGGAAACTGAGCTGGCAATTTTCCTGGTCCAGAAAGAAGGAAAGAGTTACGATCAGATTAAGATAAATAAAGGTGAATTATATAAGGTCTATGATGAACAGAAAAATCCGATAGGCTACTCACTTGTTTATGAAGGCAATGGATTCCAGGGTAAGATAAGAGTGATGATTGGTCTCCAGACAGATTTAAATAAAATTACTTCAATAGAAATCCTTGAACAGACTGAAACACCCGGGCTCGGTACAAAGGTAACTGATCCCCCTTATAAGAATCAATATAATGGTTTGGTTACTTCACCTGAAATAAAATGGGTGAAGGGTAAACCGCCGGCAAAGCCTAATGAAATACAGGCTATAACGGGTGCCACAATCTCATCTAAATCAGTAGTGGCCATTGTTAATGAAGGTATTTCTGAGTTGCGAAGATTAAAAAACGAGGGTAAGATATGAAAAAACAGATTTCTTACTGGCGGGAATATTTTAAGGGATTGTGGGAGATAAATCCGACATTTAAACAAATATTGGGAATGTGCCCTACTCTTGCTGTTACGGTTTCAGTAATAAACGGACTTGCAATGGCATTGGCAACGACTTTTGTCCTCGTTTTTTCCAGCGTTCTGATTTCACTGATGAGGAAATTAATTCCTAATCAGGTTAGAATAGCAGCGTATATCGTAGTTATTGCAACTTTCGTCACTATCGTAGATCTTGTCATGAAGGCCAGCTTTCCTGTATTGAGTAAAGCTCTCGGTCCGTTTATTCCTCTGATAGTGGTCAACTGTATTATTCTTGGAAGGGCTGAAGCTTTTGCTTCTAAAAATTCTGTGCTCAGATCATTCCTCGATGCTTTGGGAAATGGAACTGGATTCCTTATTTCATTATTGCTTCTTGGAACTATAAGAGAGATCCTTGGTTCTGGAACGGTACTTGGTTATCCCGTTCTTCCAAAGGGTTATGAACCAATGCTGATTATGATTCTTCCTGCCGGGGGATTTTTGACATTAGGATTGCTGATGGGACTTGCAAACTTTTATACGGATAAGAAAGATAGAGCAGCAAAACAGACCCTTAAGGGAAAATATATGATACCGGCTAATGAAGTATTAAAGGAGACAGAAGCTTAAATGGAATTAATTGTAATATTTATTTCAGCAGCTATTGTAAATAATTTTGTTCTTTCATATTTCCTCGGCATATGTCCGTTTATTGGAGTTTCTAACAAACTGTCTTCCGCATTGTCCATGGGAATGGCTACCACATTTGTTATGGCAATTACTGCAACTGTGAGCTGGCTGTTATTTTTTAAGCTGCTTGTCCCTTATCATCTGGAATTCCTCGAGATTCCGGCTTTTATCCTTGTTATTGCAGCACTTGTACAGTTCGTTGAAATGTTTATCAAAAAAGTCTCACAGCCGCTATACAGAGCTCTTGGAATTTTCCTCCCTCTCATTACTACGAATTGTGCAATACTTGGACTTGCTCTTTTGCTGGTTATGAGAGATTATAATTTTCTTGAAAGTATTTTCTTTGGGGTGGGTGCCGGCGCCGGTTTTACACTTGCATTGGCAATTATGGCAGGTATTCGTGAAGAACTTGAACTTGCCGATGTACCTAAACCTTTCCGGGGTGCCCCGATTACTTTAATTGTTGCCGGACTTCTTGCACTGGCATTTATGGGATTTGCAGGAATGATTTAATAATTGATTAACGGAGAATAAAAAATGATATCCCGTCGTGATTTTTTGAAACTTGCTGGAGTATCTGCTGCAGCATTGGGAGCAGGATATTCTACAGGAAAACTGATTGATAATAAAAATTTTTATTTTTCTGTGAATGGTTTTATTCCTGCAGATGAGAAAATCCTTCATAATCTGATCACAGCATTTAAAAAGAAGGTTAAAAGCAACACCATCCCCTCAATTTATGCCGAAGAACATTTAAAAAAAATAATTTATTCAATTGATAAATCCGGGTACGATGAAAATTTTTCAAATGACGGTTTGATAGAGTACAGGATTTATAATCTTAAAAAAGAATTTAAATCTGATATCATAGTAAGCGATGATAAGAATTCTGTTTATTCACCTGATCAGGATTTTAATTTGGCTTTTGCATCTCTGAGAAGAGATCTGAAAAACAAAAATGCTGAATATGGGTTTTCTGCTTTGTATAAAACAGAAAGTTTATTCTCAAACCTGTTTGGAATCAAAAAGGATCTTGTAATTGAAAATGAAAATGGAATAGTTGACAAAATAAAGTCCGGAAGAAGCTATAAGAATATTGCTGTTAAAGGTCCTCTTGGAATTACCGGTGTCAGTGTCGCCGATAATATGGTGAAAGTTCATTCATCCTGCTGCAGAAATGAAATTTGCAGACATTCGATTATTTCACAGCCGGGAGAAATAATTGCCTGCGCACCCAATAAAATATTAATTCATTTTGAAGCTTGAGAAAAGTACTGCCATATATAGCAATTGTAATCCTGTTTGTAACGGGATTTTATCTTGCTCTTCCCGGGAGAAGTTACTCTGATCCCATTAAAAGATCCCGCATACTTCTTGGTACTGTCGTGGAAATACAGATTCGTGATGCTGATCTGGAAAAAGCTGAAGACGCGGTTAACAAAGCATATGATGAAGTTAAACGGATCGATGATGTATTTTCTGTTTTTAATTCTGCAGGTCCTGTGTGGGCAATCAATCATTCAATTAAAAATAAATTTCAAACCAATCCTGAAATCTTCTTTGTTTTAGAAAAATGTAATGAATTCAACCGATTGACAAATGGAGCATTCGATGTCAGTCTTGATTCATTGTCTGAACTCTGGGGATTTGGTCCAAATGGAAATCCTTCACTTCCGCTTGATAGTAAAATAAATGAGGCCTTAAAATTTTGCGGATGGAACAATGTTAAACTGCAGGAAAAGTACAGCTTTTATCGGGAAAATAATGTTAGGCTGAATTTTGGTGCAATCGCAAAAGGGTACGCTGTGGATTGTGCCGTCAACACTCTGAGAAAATACGGAATTAAAAACGCTCTTGTAAATGCAGGAGGTGAAATCAAACAAATCGGCAATGACTGGATTGTGGGGGTTCAGGATCCGGATAATCGGACCTCTGTTATCAGAAAGCTTAAATTAAATGGAATGTCAGTGGCAACTTCCGGAGATTATGAACAATATTTTGAAAAGGATGGAGTCAGATACTGTCATATTATCAATCCCGCAACCGGATATCCGGCACAGCTTTGTAAAAGCGTTACTGTTGTTGCTCCTGATGATTTGTCGGCAGACGCTCTCGCAACCGGATTGTTTGTTATGGGTCCCGAAAAAGGGATGAGTGTTGTTGAAAGTCTTAAGGGAATAGAAGCATATATAATAGATAAGAATAATAAAGAATATTTTTCTTCAGGTTTCAGTAAATATATACTGAGGTAAAAACAATATGGATATGAGCTTAATTATAGCAATAGTTACTATGGGTGGATTAGGATTAATATTATCCGGAGCTTTGGCCGTAGCTGATAAAAAACTTCGGGTTGAAGAAAATCCTAAAATAGAAAAAATAAATGAAGTTCTCCCTAACGCAAACTGTGGTGCATGCGGAAATGCGGGCTGTTATGATTTCGCGGTTAAAGTAGTGGAAGGAAAAGTAGCAGCGAATGGATGTCCGGTTGGTGGCAAAGATGTTCTTGATGAAATTTCCGGAATACTTGGTATTGATGGTGGTGATACTGTGCGGAAAGTTGCCAGGGTTTTATGCAGAGGGGGAATTAAAGAAGCTGCTGTTAAAGCAGTGGAATACGGTGGTCCCCAAAATTGTGTTGTACAGGCAATAGTTTCAGGTGGAGAAAAATTGTGTAATTATGGTTGCCTTGGCGGTGGAGATTGTGTGATCGCCTGTCAGTTTGATGCAATGTATATGAATGAAGATGGCCTTCCTGTGGTGATAGATGAATTATGTACAGGCTGCGGACTATGTGTGAAAGCCTGCCCGCGGGGAATTATTGAAATGCATCCTGAGGACAGGAAATTATTTGTGTTTTGTAAAAATCTGGATGATCCCAAAACTTCTAAAAAAGTGTGTACGGTGTCTTGTATCGCTTGTCAGATTTGTGCTAGAAAGTCCGATGGAGGAGTGGTTATGGAAAATAATCTGGCCGTTATTAATTATGATAAGCTTGATATTTCCAAAATTCCTCTGGATAAATGCAGTACGAAGGCAATAGATTTAATTGGAGTTGAAAATTCGGTAAGTATTGAGAAAGATTGAATATGTTGGAAGAAGAAATTATAGAAGAGGGTATAGTCAATTCTGTAAAAAACGGAATGGCTGAGATATTTTTAACCGGCAGTGGATATTGCGAAAGCTGCACTGCAAAAATTGTATGCAGGAATGTGGATTCCGGAAAAAAGAGTCTTACTGTCGATAATAATTTTGGGGGAAAAGTAGGGGATAAAGTGAGAATTTCAGTTAAGGGAAAGCGTATTCTTCAGGCCACTTTTCTCCTCTATGGATTTCCTGTATTTATCATACTCTTTGGAATATTGGCAGGGATGCAAATATTTAATGATGAATTGGTAGCATCGTTGATGGGTTTAGGTGCAGCAGGTCTGTTTTTCTTTTTTGTTTATTTCTTTTATAAGAACAAAAAGAAGCAGGATATCATTCGCACAGAAAAAATATAGGGGAATTTCTCATAAGGAATTAATCTGTCTTGGTAATTAAGTTATTTCCTTTCATTCTGTTATTCATTTAACCTCTCCTTCATTTTTGAGCGAAGTAGTTTACTTCCGGTGGTTTCCATTCACTTTCAGTCATTCACTTATTTAGTCTTGTTAGTTTTGGTCATTCTGTGTCACGATGAACAGTTTCAGGTGAGAACGCCGGAATACATACGGCAATATATTCTGCACCTTCTGGTTCGGGAGTGCTGTATTTAATCCACTCTCCCTTGTATGTAATAATAGCTTCATCTGCTTTAACATCGTACGTTTTATCCCGGGTTTGTACT
>DATICR010000277.1:0-3079 GCA_035456745.1 Ignavibacteriaceae bacterium | reverse complement strand
ATACTAATTTGTGTTCAGTCCTTAGAGAGGAACTTAGTGAAGTAGGTTATGATGCTGAATATGTAAATAATGGTGACGAAGCCTTTTCCTACCTTGTCAAAAAGCCGGTAGACCTGATTCTGCTGGACCTTAAAATGCCGGGGAAGGACGGATTCGATGTCCTGAAAGAACTCGAAAAGAAGGAGATAAAAACGAAGGTAATAGTACTCACAGCCTACGCGGATGTTAAGAGTGCAATTGACTCAGCTAAAATGGGAGCCAGCGATTTTATCAGCAAGCCTTACGATTTTGATGAGCTTCTCATCACAATTCGTAAGGTCCTTCAACGAGATAATTAGTAAAAATATACTCTTTTGTGGTTTACTATGAAACTCAGTTTAAGAATATTAGTTATTAATTTTACCATTGTTGTTATAATACTGGGGAGCGCCGCTTTTGCATTTTACTCAATTATGTACAATGTGTTGACCTCCCAGCAAACCAAACATTTGCAGAATTCACTGAATGAATTTCAGTTTGCCTACCGGGATCTGCTTCAGAATTCGGATGATGATTTTTATAAAATTGAAACCGGTGAAGGAAATTTTTTTACCTCTGACTATAATTTATCCAAATACCTGGATTTTATACTTGAAGCAGAACCCGGCAAAGAGAATATTTCACAATGGATAGGGAAAACGGATGTTGTTTTTCCCAAAGGGACATTCAGCATTGAAAGGTTCCTTGCAGAAAATCCTTTTGTCGCCCTGAAAAAATTTAAAAATGAAAAGGGGGTAATTTTTTACTATGGTATAGTGTTGTCCCCGCCTTTACTAAATGATTTAGCAGCCAAAATAAATGCTAATGTAGCGTTAATTTGGGATGGTACTCCGGTCGAAGTTTCAAACTCCGAAAACAACAGCAGGTACTACCTTCATTTAAAAAATGCTTTCTTTGATTTGTCAAAAAAAGGGAAATCCACCTTCTATGCTTCTGATAATGGATCATCAGACTTTGTTGCAACTGTATTTAATCCTGCCGGATTAACTGAAAATAATGATATCGATTTCCTTGTCTTTAATACAATAAATGAAGCAGCGGATCTCCGCACAAATATCAGATATCTGATTATTATCATAGGGATTGTCGGAACGATTCTATCATTTATCCTGACTCTTGTGTTTACAGACAAAATAAGGAAACAAATTACCCAGCTTAACCAGGCAACTGAATCTACAAAAGCGGGTGATTTCACTACAAGGATAGATGTTAAAAGCAAAGATGAAATAGGGCAGCTGGCTGCAGCATTCAATTTAATGATGGATGAACTGAACAAAAATCAAAAAGCAAAAAATGAATATTCGGAATTTATTACATTATTAAACCAGAATCCTTCTCTGGTTGAAATATCAGAAGCTGCTCTTAAAAAAATTATTAAGACTTGCGGGTTCAATGTGGGGGCATTGTATACAGTTGATTCGGATAAAATAAAATTGGTAAGCGCGTACGGTATTAAAATGGATTCTTTAAATGAATCTCCTGATTTATTTGACCCCGTTTTAAAGGATCATACTGTACTTGAAATTGATTCTGAAGAAAGTATCCCTGTAATTACCTCCGGATTAATTTCCTTCAGACTGAGGTATTTAATGCTTCAACCTATTATATATAATAACAATGTTATAGCAATTCTGGAGATGGGCGGAATCAATAAGCCTTCTAAAGAAGCAAGGGAGTACCTGCAGAATATCCAGGAGCAACTGGCGATCGGCTTGACAAATTCACTTGCCCTTGTTCAGATGGAAAAACTCATTGCCGATTTAAAATCTCTGAACGATGATTACCAGGAACAAAATATACAAGTCAAAAGACAGAATGACACATTAACTCAATTGCATGGTGAGCTGAAGATCAAAGCAGAAGAACTCGAAGCAGAAAAACAAAAGGCTGAAGAGTTAACAAGATTAAAATCCCAGTTTCTCGCCAGTATGTCCCATGAGTTAAGAACCCCGATGAACGCCATATTAGGGCTTACTGAACTTATGCTGGACGACACTTCGATTAAAGCTAAGGACAGGGAAAGACTTTATGTTGTTATGAATAGCGCCAAACGGCTGATGAGTTTAATAAATGATATCCTTGATCTCTCAAAAATTGAAGCGGGGAGAATGGATCTTACACTGGAAGATTTCTTCCTGGAGGATTTATTGGCTGAAGTCAATGCTTCGGTTACTCCTCTGCTTGTCAATAAAAATATTGATTTTAAGGTTATTAAGAAAACCGATACACATATCATAATCAATACTGATAAAGGGAAAGTAATACAGGTACTAATCAACCTGCTCGGCAACGCTGTTAAATTTACACACCAGGGTACTATTGAATTAAAGATTTCAACTGTAGAAAATAATGAATTAAAATTTGATGTCACCGATACCGGTATAGGTATTTCTGAAGAAGATCAGAAAATCGTGTTTGAAGAATTCCGTCAGATAGACGGAACTACCACAAGAAAATATGGGGGAACAGGTTTAGGTCTGGCTATTTGTAAAAAGATTGCGGATCTCATGAACGGATCGATATCGGTTCAAAGCGAAAAAGGCAAAGGATCTACTTTCACTTTTACAATTCCTCTCGTCGTAGTCGAACAGAAAAAGAAAGAAGTAATTCCTCACCTTAACGTTGAAAAACTCATTAAAAACCGTCAGCATCCTATTCTTGTTATCGATGATGATCCTGATGTCAGGTACACTATCGGTCAATACCTGATTTCCAAAGGATACGAGGTTGAATATGCCGAAGACGGAGAGAAGGGATTGCAGAAAGCTATTGCAATTCAACCATTTGCAATAACGCTGGATATTATGCTCCCCAGAAAAGACGGGTGGAGTGTTCTTAAGGAGTTGAAAGAGAACCCTGAAACAGAGGATATTCCTGTTATACTGGTTTCAATTATAAGCGACAAAAATCTTGGGTATGGTCTCGGGGCTTATGAATATATAGTCAAACCAATTTCATCAGAAAAACTTACACATGCTTTCAACGCGCTTGAGGAAAAGGCAAAGAAAAGAATAGAAAAAATTGTAATTGTTGATGATGA
>DATICR010000276.1:0-5808 GCA_035456745.1 Ignavibacteriaceae bacterium | reverse complement strand
CTCTGCAGTCCTTACTGAGATAGACATATACACAGCAGAAATTATTATCAGTATTACGAGGAAGATTGCTGAAATTTTCCAGAATAGGCCGTTAAAAAATTTAGTTTTCACTTCACTCACCATTTAAGAAATTGCTTCAAGGTCATTGAACCTGTAGCCGACTCCCCAGGTAGTCAATATGAATTTCGGATCTGATAAATCCTTTTCAATTTTACCTCTCAGCCTGTTAATATGGGAATTAACGGTGTGTTCGTATCCATTATATGAATAACCCCATAAGATACTTAACAACTGTTCCCTAGAGTATGTCTTTCCCGGGTGGGATGCCAGGAGGTGAAGCAGTTCAAATTCTTTTGGTGTAAGTTCAATCCTTTCACCCTGGAGAGTCACTCTTCTTTTAGCAGCATCAATTATAAGATCTCCGATTACAATATTCTGCGTCTGTTCATGATCCTTACTAAGCGCTTCCACTCTTCTGAATATGGCTTTTACTCTTGCTGTTAATTCTCTGATTGCAAAGGGTTTGGTTAAATAGTCATCTGCCCCAAGCTCAAGTCCCAGTACCTTATCAAATTCTTCGGATTTTGCAGTCAGAATCAGTACAGGTGTATAATTCTCCTGTCTTCTCAATTCCTTGCAGATTTCCAGACCATCGATACCCGGGAGCATTAAATCCAAAACTATAAGGTCATAACTATTTTCAATTGCTCTGCTTAATCCATCTTTTCCGTCATATGCCTGGGTAACATTATAATTCATGTCTTTCAGATGAATTTTGATAAGATCTGAAATTGACTTATCGTCTTCAATTACGAGAACGTTTTTCATGTAGACTGTCTCCATTATTATTAATTAAAATACAGGGAGATTGTAACAGAGTTATCACAATTCCTAAAAGATATTAGAACAAAGGGGACATTATACTTTAAGATACGAATTTACTGGATAATTCAATATTATTTGAGGCAAAAGTATGTTGAATTGCTGAGAGTCCCTTAGTCATTAATCCGGAAACAATGAACCCATACTAATCATTGATAAGTGTTGATCGAGCGAAAATTGCTTTTTGAAGAATTCTTTATAAAAAAGTCTGATATCTGAAGTAGTTGATTGCCGACTGTAAGATTGACGGACTGAGGATGTAAAGAGTAAATCTAAGTTTCTGGAGCTCCTTATTCATTTAGATATTGTTCAATGTTTTCTATTTCTTTGACGGCTTTAATTTTTTTGAAATAATGAAGGGAATCTTCAAAACACTTCCAGGCCTGGTCTGGTTTCTTCCATTGTTTATATAAAATACCGAGTTCAAGATTAGTTTCTGCTTCATTTAATTTATTACGGTATTCTCTATTTATTCTCAGACTGGTTTTAAGATAGCTTTCTGCCTGGAGATACTTTTTTTGTATCCTTTTCAACATACCTTCTACTTTATAAATTTCAGCTACGGATAATTTATCATTAGTTCTGTAACAAATTTCCATAGCTTTATCGGCAAAAGCTTTTGATAATTCTATATCTTCATTTAAAGCATAAATATATGCTTTGGTTACATAAGATATTCCCAGTAAAGAATAAATCGAATCATTTAACGAAATCGCGATGCTCTTATCGAGTTCATTCAATGCTTTTGCATATTCTTTTTTCTTAATGTATGTAATACCTACATTGTGTCTAATCTGTGCAATTTTCAGATGATCATTCAATCGCTGAAATTTTATCAAGGCGCGGTTATAATAGAATAATGCCTTATCATAATTACTGTAAATGTTATTTATTATACCGAGATTATTTTCTATACGTCCCATTAAAACCGCATCATTTTTCTCATCAAGATAATGCAGGCTTTCCTGAAAATGACTTGCCGCTTCCTTCAATTCTCCCTGATCTCCGTATACAGAACCAAGCAGATTTTCACATCTTGCACAGCCTTTGAAATCATTTTGCTGCTTAAATAAATTAAATGCCCTTTTAGTGTATTCGAAACATTCCAGCCATTTTGCCTCACGGCTGAAGATTTCTCCCAATGCATAAAGAGCATTAGCCGCTATATTTTTAAACTGGATTTCCGATTCTGTTTCAGCAAGAATTTTACGATGAATATCCACGGCAAAGGAAAATTCACCTGCTGAAATCAGATATTCCCCCATGCTTAAAAGAAAGCTTATATATTTAAATTTATCTAATTTCTGTTCGGCGAAGGTGGTGAGCACATCATACTGTACCTGCTTTAAATAAGTACCGGCGATGTCTGCTTCGATTTGTCTTTTGTTAACAGGAGATAAGGTTAATACTTCAGTTTCTGAAAAATCTCTACCGGGAAAGTTCCTTCCGAAATCAGAAATTTCTTTACTGGAAAAAAAGTTTTCCAAAATGCCGTTTATTTCTTTCAGATGAATTTTCTTTTTCAATTTTTCAACTTTTCCCGGAATATTTATCCGGATTTAAATAAACAAAAGGATAACAGTTTTTGTTATCCTTTTGTGAACATAATAGAATTCTACTATTACCTCGCGTATGCCCAGCGTGAAAAGTGAGGAAGCTCGGCATTCACGACTTTCATTGTTCCGGAATTCAGATCAACAGATACCCCATCATTAACAGTCGGTGCTAAATTCCCGTTTGAATCAACATAATAGAACCCTACATTGTCAGGATCTATCCCTGTTAGATCCATCCCTGTGATGGTAAAGTTAAGGATGACAGGCTGATTGAAGGTCATCGACGGATAGAAATCAACCCCGGCGATATCGCTGACCTGCATGGTTATATCCCTGTTATTTGAAAAAGAATAATTATTCGCTGGGACAGTCAATTCGCAATCAATATTAATCATTTGACCGGAAGCCGCCTGATAGCTTTTAACGAGATGTAAATATCCTCCGGTACTGCCGCTTATATTCTGAGAAGTTGAGAATACATCTTCAATATTTATATCTGCCTTAGCAGGAAGCATAATAATTGTATGTGCCTGGGTTTTCTCAATCTGATTTACTGGTCCGGTTATGTTACTTTCCTGCATACAGCCCATAAATGAAAGTAGCATTACCATTGCTAAGTAAAAATATTTACGCATTTTTAATTCGCCCTTCTTAATTTTATTTTGATTTCTTATTTCCATTTCTTATCAAGAATTTTATTGAAAAAAGCCAAGGATTATGCCAGATATGCAGAAGTAAATGTTACTTATGGATTTTTTTAGATAAAAAACTTCGGTAGGAATTACTATAGAAAAGTGAAATTATTACTGATGCTTTTTGAGATGAAAATATGATTTTGTAGTTAAATGAAACAATATTTAGGATATTGAAAAAATGCTGCGGCCCCTGATATTGTTGAAGAGTCTCAGTGTCTCAAAAAAATAAACTGCAAATCAGCGCTATTTTACAATTCTGGATATACTTTTAAACTCTTCTGTACCGCAAATATTAAGCAATTCAAACAGGATTGCCTCAGTTGTTGTAATTTCGGCACCATGGTGCCTCATTCTGTCAATTGCTATTTTATAATCAAATTCACTTCTCGAAGAGACTGCATCAACTGCTAAATTGACCTGAAATCCATTAGCAAGAAGGTCAAGGACTGTCTGCTGCACACAAACGTGAGATTCGATACCTGCCACAATTACCTGTACTGCGTTATTATCCTTTAAGCGGGGGAACAGGTTTCCTGCTCCCGAACAGCTGAAAGTCATCTTTTGAATAGCACTTAAACCTTCTAATTCTTTCAGAAGAATTGCTGAGGTATTCCCCAAACCTTTCGGGTATTGTTCGGTATAAAATATAGGAATATTCAGGATCTTAAAACCTTTAATGAGTTTAAGGCTGTTATTTACAACTTGTTCAGGTTTATCCATCACAGCAAGAATTTTTTCCTGTATATCTATTAGCAGCAAAGCCGAGGTATCCCTCTTTAATATTTTTTCATTGTATTTAATAGTTGTTTCCATGAACTACTCCATAAAATGTTTCAGGTATTCAATAGTCATTTATCATTATTTATTCGTCATTATTATATTCACCCAATTACCTATAAAAAGTCAGTACATTAATTGAATAATTTGAATACTGAGGACTGTTGACTTTTAACTAATCTCTTTACTTTTTTGTCTATTGCTTTCTGTTTTCTGTTTTTGCCATTTGCCTAATGCACCCGCCTACTTCATTTGTCTGTAATTTCTGACTACCTCGTTCAATTTTATTATTAATAAATAGGGTCCATACCATATTTGCCGCAGGCATACATCATTAGTAAGGCAGAAAGATCAACCAGCGTCTTTTTCTGATCTTCTGTGTGAATAACGAGATCATAGACCTCGGAAACAAATCTCATATTTTTGAGAATTTTTTTTAGTTCATCATAACCGGGTGATCCATGCCAGTTTGCGACTTCTTCCACAAGCATTTTTTCGTGTCTTCTTAAAAATTCCGCAAACGAAATAGATCTTGTTATATGTGACGATCTGGGCCGGCACATTGTTATAAGATCATTGAAATAGGTATCCCATTTCTCTGCCAGCTGTCTGTTATTATCCCTCATTACATATCTGGCTTTTTCAAGTGAGAATCTTGCTTTTGTTCTTGGCCGGAATTTAGAAGAAAGGGCATAGCCGTCATAACTTGAAAATCCTGTTTCGTCATCTACATATTTCCATCTTTTTAAAAGCTGTCTTGCAGAATAAATTACGATTACCTTATCAAGTCCGCTGTCGACAACAATAAATTTATCCTGCTGTTCATTTATTACAGTAAACCAGTGTTCCCAGTTATCAACGCTCAGAATGCATGGATATCCTATTTTTAAATGATTACTCAGAGCTTTTATTGCTTCATCAGGAATTTCGCGGCGGAAATATTTCATTTTACAGTCATACGTTTTCGCAGCTTTAGCAAGACCGATTTCATCTGTCCCATACCACCATGTACTGCCGGCTCGCTTTGCAATCTCTCTTTCATTTTCAAATCTGCCTAGCATAACAAGAGCATATTTAAGAGCGAAAGGACCGCATTGATATTTATAAGGTTGGGGATAAAAACTCATATATACAGAATTTTTTTTGCGGCTTAATTTAATGATTACTGAAGATTAAATCAGCGTGGTAATTTTATCATTACAAAGGCTTTTTGAGGATAACTGTTAAAAATGCGAATTTCAGGCAAAAATTAAGGTTTTTATTTGAATTTAATTTCACATATTGACGTAGAAACGAATTGAATTAATTGAATTGATTAAATAAGTTCTTTAGGTCACGGTTCTGAATCAATACAGATGTTGACCTTGACAGCCGTGGTAAGATTAGAAAATTTGCGGACAACTTGCTGCATTTCTTGTCAACCGCATATTGTTAACTTTCTAATAATATTTTGCATCGACAATTTTACATTATTCGTATACATCAACAGCAAAAAATATTTTCATCTCTTTGGCGGGCTCTCCAATTTTCTTTATTTTTATTTTTATGAGAAAGAAAAAATTAAAAGTTGCGATAGTATTTAATGAAGCGCAGCCTGATTTTTATGTGAAATCAATCGAGCACGAAATAAAAGAACTTGAATTCGATCCTTATTTTGAAGTTGAAGAGCAAACGCCTATTGAAGAATATGAAGCGATGGCGGGGAAGCTTACCAAAGCGGGACTGAATGCTTATCCGCTGAATATAATGGATGACCTGTGGACCATGCTTAAGGATTTCAATAAAAATAAGCCTGATGTTGTTTTTAATTTCATGGAGCTTTATAAGGAAAATGCTAGGCTTGAAATGAATATTGTTGGTATCCTGGAACTTTCCGGAATTCCTTATACAGGAGCAAC
>DATICR010000275.1:0-7062 GCA_035456745.1 Ignavibacteriaceae bacterium | reverse complement strand
TACATCAATATTCCCGAAGAATTATCCGATGAGATAATAGCGGCTAAACCGGAACAGGTACTGGACATTGGTGCCGAATGGGCAGCAAAACAGGTTGAGGAACTTTTTAATCACAATGTTCCCAGCGTTCATTTCTATATAATGCAGAACTCAAAACCTGTTCAGAAACTTATGGAAAGGTTGAAGTCATATAAAAGAATAGCATGAAAAAATATCCGGATGAAAAAAATAACAACTAAAAAATTGAAATGGGGCGTTGCCGGCCTTGGCAGGTATGCCGACCTTACTTTCATTCCAACCATGAATATGATGAGAAAAAGCAGGGTACAGGCTGTTTTCAGCAGCAGTGATGAAAGGGCAAAAGATGTTGCTCAGAAATACGGAATCCCTTTCTTCTTTTCTGATTATGATGAATTCCTGAAATCAGATATTGATGCGGTTTATGTTTCAAGTGCTAATGCTGATCATCATAAACAGGTAATTAAAGCAGCGAAAGCCGGTAAGAATATTCTGTGTGAAAAACCACTCGCATTAAATACCGCTGAAGCAGAAGAGATGGTTAGGGTTTGTAAAGATAACAATGTACAGCTTGCTGTTAACTATGTTTTTCATTTTCATCCTCTGGTCAGAAAAGCCAAAGAATTAATTGAAAATGATATGATAGGAAAGTTTATCTCTGTAACAACTAACTTCAATATAGAGATAGCTCCCAGCAGTAACTTCAGGCATTCGAAATCAGGCGGCGGCGGTGCATTGATGGATGTTGGAACTCATATGATTGATCTTCTGAGGTTTTTCGGGGGTGAAATATCCAATGTTTGCGGAGTTATGGATTCGGTTATTTATAAAACTGAAGTTGATGATTTTGCTTCTGCTATTGTAAAATTTGAAAACGGCGGTTATGGATATTTCAATGTTTCATTCAACTGCAAAAAAGGATTTAACAGAGTTGAAATACTGGGACATAAAGGCGCAATAAGTATTGAAAAGATGATAGCAGCAAGACATTCTTCTTCCAAGCTTACTATTCTTCTTGAGGGTGAAGCAAAGAAATCTTTCAGGAAAAGAGCAAACAAACAGCTGCATCTGCTAAGGTCTGTTCAGACATCTTTTTTGAAAAATGAAGAGCCGGTGGTAACGGGGAATGATGGTTTAATCAACCTGAAAATTATGGAAGAGCTAAGAAATCAATGTCTTTAAGAGAAGATCTGATAAGGATATGTCACAAGGTTTACGAACAGGGATACGTTTCTGCATATGACGGGAATATTTCTGCTGCCACTCCGGATAATACTTTTCTTATTACACGCTCTGGCGTAAATAAAGGGGAAGTCACCGATCAGGATATTCTCGAAATAGATGTCACCGGTAAAGTTCTTAAAGGAGAAGGGAAGGTTTCTACTGAATATAAACTTCATTTCTTTGCTTATTCAAGAAGAAAAGAAGTTAATGCTATAGTTCACTGCCATCCGGTTTTTACAACAGCATTTTCCACTGCGGGTGAAGAACTCCCGCATTATGTGTTTCCCGAAGTCATTTTAACTCTTGGTAAAGTACCTCTGTGTAAATATGCCACACCGTCCACAGAAGAGTTGCCTAAAAGTCTGATGCCTTATATAGATTTTGCATGGGCATTTATGCTTCAGAATCACGGGGCAGTGACTTTAGGCAAAAATCTGGAGGATGCATATTATAAGATGGAAAAACTTGAGCATAGTGCTAAAATACTTTTCTTTGCAAAGATGCTCGGAAAAGTAAATCCTCTTTCATCGGATCAAATAAATGAGCTGATTTCAATTGCAGAAAGTGCATATGGAATTAAGACTGATGTTAAAAAAATAAAGTAATTAAATACGGAATAAAGTCTTTAAGGAATACTGATGCCGGATAAACCAAGAATTGCATTACTGTTCGGGGGGACCTCTCCTGAAAGAATTATATCAAAGCGGTCAGCAGCTTCAGTTTACAGTGCGATAAAAAATTTAGGGTATAACTGTAAATTAATTAATCCGGCATATGGTGAGTTTCAGCCGGAAAAAACAGAGGTCTTTTTTATGGACGAAGACCCGGTTGAAATATCCAACAGGAATTATGTGAAAGCAATTAATTCCGAGTTACTGGATGATATAGATCTTGCGTTTATTGTTTTGCATGGTAAATGGGGAGAAGACGGAACTATTCAATCTCTCCTTGAATTACGGGGAATAAAATATACAGGTTCCAGGGTCTTATCGAGTTCAATTAGTATAGATAAGGATATGTCCAAAATTCTTTTCCTGCATTATGGAGTCCAAACGGCAAAATGGTTTTCTATTGATAAAAATTATGATAACGGTTCTATAATAAAAACAATCGAAGATCAATTTGGATTTCCCGCAGTAGTAAAACCTAATGACCAGGGTTCCACAGTCGGATTGTCGATCTGTGAGAATTCTTCACAGGTGGAAGAAGCATTGAAACTTTCATTTCAGTATTCGGATAAAGTAATTATTGAAGAATATATTCCCGGAAGGGAAATGACGGTAGCTATATTAGATAATAAAGCTCTGCCGGTATTGGAAATAAAACCAAAGCATGGTATTTATGATTATGAATGCAAATACACTACAGGAATGAGTGAATATATTGTGCCGGCCGAAATACCTAAAGAAGCTGCCGAAAGATTACAATCTCAGGCGATGCTTGCCTTTAATGCTCTTGGCTGCCAAACATTCGGGCGTATCGATTTCAGGATGGATAATAATTTTGAACCCTTTTGTCTGGAAGCAAATACACTGCCCGGGCTGACTTCAACGAGCCTCGTCCCTAAAATGGCAAAAGCCGTAGGAATTTCATTTGAGCAACTGGTCGACAGAATAATTCGTTTAAGTTTATAATGGCACAACAAAAAAGCAGGAAATTTATAATCATAATTATAGTATTATTTTTTCTTACAGGAATACTTTTCCTTTTCTTTAATGAATACGGAGTATTAAAATTCATCAGACTGAATAATCAGGTTAATGAATTAAATGAAAAGATCCGTGCGGCTGAGCTTGAAAATAAGAGACTGGAGGCTGAAATAGATTCGCTTGAGAATAAGGTGCCTGCAAAAATAGAAAAAGTTGCACGCGAGAAGTATAATATGATGCGGCCCGGAGAAAGCAAAGTAGTCGTAGAGGAAAAATAGATTTCATGTCAAAGATTAAAATACCGCAGGTTCCTCTTGCGGAAAGAGTCAGGCCTAAAACACTTGATGAATTCCGGGGACAAAGAGAGCTGCTTGGTAAAAATAAACCTGTAAGGTTAATGATTGAGAAGGATTCTCTCAGTTCATTCATTATGTGGGGTCCACCAGGTACCGGGAAAACAACTATTGCAAGAATTATAGCAGAAGAAACAGATGCAGAATTTTTTCAGATTAATGCGGTATCATCCGGTGTAAAAGATATCCGGAAAATAATAGATATAGCCGAATCAAATAAACCGCTCAATAAAAGGACCATTCTTTTTATTGATGAAATTCACCGGTTTAATAAAGCACAGCAGGATGCATTACTAAATTCTGTTGAGGCCGGACTGATTATACTGATAGGAGCTACTACTGAAAATCCATCGTTTGAAGTTATTCCCGCATTAAGATCAAGAGCCCGGGTATATGTTCTTGAAGAACTTTCCAAAGATGATTTGCTGGCGATACTGGATTCAGCAATTATCAAAGACGAATTTCTTTCTCAGCTAAATATCGAATCAATTGATAAAGAATTTTTAATTTATTTATCCGGAGGCGATGCCAGGGCACTTCTGAGTATTTTAGAAGCTGCGGTTATTCAGGAAATCGATTCACAGCCAATCAGGATCAGTAAAGAAATACTCGAAAATATTGTGCAGCGCAAAAATATATTATACGACAAGGGAGGGGAAGAGCACTACAATATTATCTCGGCTTTCATCAAAAGCGTTAGAGGAAGCGATCCTGATGCGGCGGTATACTGGCTGGCAAGAATGCTTGAGGGAGGGGAGGATCCGATATTTATTGCAAGAAGGCTGGTGGTGCTGGCATCCGAAGATATAGGAAATGCCTCGCCGAACGGATTGGTGCTGGCCGAAGCTGCATTCGAGGCAGTAAATAAAATCGGTATGCCCGAAGCAAGAATAATACTTGCACAATGTGCAACGTATCTGGCTTCCTGTCCCAAAAGTAATGCAGCTTATCTTGCTGTGGATGAAGCTTTGTCGTATGTTAAGAATAATCCGTTATATCCCGTCCCTTTACATCTCAGAAACGCACCAACCAAATTAATGAAGGATCTCAAATACGGGAAGGAATACAAATATCCTCACAGCTTCGATTACCATTTCGTATTAGAAGATTATCTGCCCGAAGAAATGAAAGAAGTTCAGTTTTATAAACCTACTGAAAACGGTCAGGAGAAAAATCTTAAAGAGAGGTTAAAATTTTTGTGGAGAGATAGAAAGAAGTACTGAAAGGAATTTACGAATTGGCGAATTCGCGGATTTCCGAATTAATTTGATAATTCGTCAATTCGCAAATCCGCCGATTACAACGCGGCAAACATTTTCCCCGGGAGCTGCTTCACCATCCCCTTAAACTCAAGAGACAGCAGATGAACAAGGCATTCGGAAGTGTTCATTTGAGTAAGAGATGCAATTTTATCAATCTGCAAAGGTTCGCTTGTAAGTAAAGTTATTATTTTTTCTTCAAACAGGGTTAATCCTTCGACCTTTTTAGGGATATTTTTTCCAAGGACAGGTTTCAGCTTAAGCTCTAACGACTGGAGTACATCTTCCGCACAGCGGATTAACCCGGCCTCTCCTTTTTGTATTAGGAGATTTGTTCCCTCGGATTGCCGGATTCCCAGGTTTCCGGGTACCGCAAAAATTTCTTTACCCTGGTCAAGGGCGAATGATGCAGTTTGTGTAGCTCCTCCTGAAACTCCCGATTCGATTACTATTGTTCCGAGGCTTAAACCTGAAATAATACGATTCCGTTTGGGAAAGTTTTGTGCATCAGGTTTAGTTCCTATGGGGTATTCGGAAATAATCAGTCCTTTTTCAGCTATTTCCTGGAAAAGTTTCTTATTTTCAGGGGGATAAATTACATCAAGACCTGATCCGATCACAGCGATTGTTCTGCCTTTTTCCTTTAGAACACAACTATGGGCAATAGAATCAATACCGCGTGCAAGACCGCTGACGATAGTAATTCCCTGATGAACAAGGTCAGTAGTAATTCTTTCCGTCTGAATTTTCCCATAATTAGTAGGTTGTCTGGTTCCAACAACAGAGATGGAATAAACATCCTTCTCATCGGGTTTACCTATAGTATAGAGTAAAAGAGGGGGGTCATATATTTTCTTTAATACATCCGGATATTCCTGATCCCATACAGTAACAATCGAAGCTTTCAGCTTGTCGAGTTTTTCCTGTTCCTTTAAGATCAGCTTTTCAATTTCGATACGCTGCGAATTTATCCTGCGAATCCGCTGGGCAAGATTGTTACTAATACCTTCAACTTCTATCAGCGATTTATATTCGGCAGATAATATCCTATCGGTGGATTTAAAACGGGCGAGAAGATTTCTGAATTTCCCCGGACCGATCCCCTCTACCTCAAGAAGAAGTCGTAACTCAGTTAACTTTTCAAAACTAAGTCTGGTCAATGTTTAAATTACTTTTAAGAATTCCCTATATCTATTTTATCAACAACAGCCACCACCATTGAATGAACCGGTGCATTCCTATGGCCAAGAATCTGTGCGGCAGCCGCACCTTCCTGGACAACAAGAACAACATCCCCGATTCCTGCATCAACGGTATCGAGGGCAACAACATCTTTCTTTCCCAGAAAATTTCCTGAAAGATCTATAGGATGAACGGTCAGAAGCTTATGCCCCACGAGGTATGAATTTTTTTGAGTGGCTACAATATTCCCTTTAACTTTTGCCAGTATCACTCTTTTCTTCCTGTTCTGTTTTATTTTTATTCGCGTAAAGAATAGCTGCAGGAAATACGATAATGTAAGTAAGAACCAGAATTATTGGTGAGAAAACGAGTGAAGGTGTACTATTCCATTTCCCTGTACTCATAACATAATAGCCGATTATCAGCAGCAGGAATCCAAGGTAAAAAAAGAAATAATTTCTTTTCTCCCAATATATCTTAAAAGGGGAAGTAAATGTTTTTTTAGTAACTTTTCTTTTTTTAACCGTTTTAGCCATAGCAAAACTCCGATAAAAATTATAATAAAGCCCGGTGATGGGGGTACCACCGGGCCCGACTCGTTTACCATCAAAGGGCAGGGGAGGACCCTTTGAAAGAGTCAATCAAATATAAACTTGATCTAAAACTATTTCAAGCAACAATTATTTACTGATCTGATATACGATTTTTCTGATAGTATCGAACTGCAGGTAGGGATACTCCTCACGAATCGAATCTATAGCATCTCCGGCACTGACTTTACTTGCTCTCAGCTGCTTAAATTTCTTTCTAATCTGGTAATCCCGAACAGATTTTTCATCGATTAGCCCCTGAGAACTAAGGAGTTCGTAGATATCATCACTTATAAGATCAGATAAGGGATTATCAATTTTTGCTTTAATGGTTTTCATCGCTGCTTTCCTTTCTTAAATGGTGAATGCATTTAACATTAAAAATAGTATCAATGATAATGTATACGCTTACTCCTATACTAAAAGTTCCATTATTAAACAAAAAACCGACCAGAGACTTTCCATAAATCGGCATAACTTTGCTACTACGGTAAAACAAAATTAAATAAATTTTACACTGTAGCAAATCGCTTATATTACAATCCCTAAATTTATAACTGCCGTAAATATTGAAATATTGGTGATAAATGTCAAGATTCAATTGTTGCGAAATCTTAAAAAATTTGTAACATTTTTCTGTAATCAATTGTTTAATGGATCATTATAAATATAGTACGTTTTTAATCAATTCGAGGGACAAATCAGTTAAAGATTCTAACACTTTGGATAAACTCCCATAGAAACTGATACAATTGGTTGCAAAAATGGAGTGTTCTTTGATCTTTTT
>DATICR010000274.1:0-7411 GCA_035456745.1 Ignavibacteriaceae bacterium | reverse complement strand
AAAGTATTCCGATAATTTTAATTAAAATTCGTTCAATGCTCAATTGTGTGGATAAAGAGGAGTAATTTATGAATTAACGAATTAACAAATTTTCAATGGGATGATTTTTTGTTAGGAGGTATCGATGATATCATATGCAATCACACTGAAGTGTTTAAAAGAAAACTGCCAAACCAAAATTTACAAAATTACCACCGAATGAAAAGTCATTTCTCTTACCTTTTTCCGAATGAAAGGAATTTTTTTCGGGATTATCAGGATAAGTGTATTTTTCTGAATTATCTAAATCAATATTATTTTTTAAGACGGAGAATGTATATTCACCGGATATAATAATATTATCCGTCAGCGCATATTCAGCTCCGAAGACAATATCCAGTCCAAACCCGGTAGATTTTTCTTTATAAATATATTCAGATTTATATGACGGGTTAGTATAGGTATCAGTTCTTTCATCTTTACTTAATGAAATAAAAGGTCCACCTCCAAGTATTAAAGAAAAGTTTTTATAGCTGACCAATCTATGAAGATATTCGATTGATACTTTGAAATCATAAGAATGGTAATAATTGGGAGGTTTACTAACAGCACTATCCACTTGTTCAGTAATATCATAATCATCTTTAAAATAACTTGTGAGCAATCCTAATCTGAATCCATAATTTTCATCGGGACGATACCTGTAGGAGAAAGTATAATTATCAAAATTGCTGAGATACAAAAGACTCCCTATTTGAAACTGCAGACCATGTTTTGCTGCGGGACAGGAATTGGAGGAATCCTGTGCATATGTAAGACTTAAAACACTGACTAAAATTAAAACAGAGATGTAGTATTTCATTTTTCACCCTATGAAGATTGTATGGAAATATTTATTGAATGACTATGTGAATTGGCCAGTTAAGTGTGTCAGAAAGTGATTGGAAGATGAAATCATTCCAATTAGTCGAGACGCCTCACTTGCAGGTAATTTAATCAAATTATTTTCGCAGCAAAAAGGAATTAAGTGTATAGCTGCAATTTGTTCACACCTCCGGCGCATAACTTACAATAATTGCAAGCGGATTAATTAGAAGTATTATTAGTAATTATCTAAGCTAGTCTGATTACAGAATCTTAAGGATTTGCAGCTTATTATAAATTATATTATGCAGGTATAAAGATACCGCCACTGAATTATAATCATATATGCTGATGTAGAAAGTAGTTTCCCTATGCAGATCTCCCAAAATATTCTCCCTGCATTATTTTAATTGATTCTAACTTAAACTATAAGCAGTAATTAATCAATGGTTTAAAGTTGAATCTACCTTAATTTTTTCTGTTTTAGAGGTTCAATTCAACGTTTTTTCTTTATCCGAGGGATTTTTTATTTTTTTTTGTTTCAATATTTTGGACAGATATGATATTCATATTTTGTTGCTTATCTTAAATATAAATTGCAAATTCGGATTGTATGATTTTGATTTGATAAGTTAGGGTGAGTCGCCAGAGATGGGTTACTATTACTTACCAAAGATTTTAAGGTGGTTGCCGAAATTAAATAATTTTTACAGGCAATGAATGCTTCAGAACCTATAAGAAATTCTTTTTCACAGGTTTAATTTTATCAAAGGTTTTAAAAATGTTTAAAATAGTCATAACACTTGTGTTTGCAATGTTCATTTCATATTCTTTAGTCGCACAGGACACATTTTCAATTGTTGCAGTAGATACGGTTACAGGTGAGATTGGAAGTGCCGGTGCTTCTTGTGTTGGAGCGATAAATGGAGTGGGTGCATATATACTTAGTGATGTAATAGAAGGTATCGGGGCTATACATACACAGGCAAGTTGGGATCCAGTCAACCAGCAAAATGCTCATGACAAAATGCTTGAAGGATTATCACCACAGGAAATCATTGATTGGCTTATTACAAACGACGTTAATAATAATCCAACAATCAGACAATATGGAATTGTCGATTTAACACGCAATGGAGAAAGTGCGGCATATACCGGAATAAATTGTTCCGATTTCAAAAATCATATAACAGGTCCGGGTTATTCAGTCCAGGGGAATATTTTACTCGGACCCATAATAACAGACACAATGAATACAACATTCCTGAACACTCAGGGTCCTTTAGCTGACAGGCTGATGGCAACTTTACAGGCAGCAAAAATAATTGGTGCAGATACAAGATGTGCACCAAGAGGTACTTCATCCAGATCTGGCTTTATTAAAGTTGTAAGGATTGGAGACGGAGATACTCCATATCTTCAGATTATTGTACCAGATACACCTTCAGGAACAGATCCGATTGATGTAATACAGGATGCATTTGACAGCTGGAAAGACTCGCTGTTTACGTTTGTTGATCCCTTCCTCTCTATTTTTTCTACGACTCCCGATACCCTTCCAGCAGACGGGACCTCACAATCCTTAATCAAAATATTTCCAAAAAATAACTCAGATACTTTATTAGCAAGCGGCATGCACATCATACTTTCACAGACAGGCGCAGGTAATTTGAGTCCTGTTACAGATTTGCTTGATGGATCTTATCAGGCATTTATTACTGCACCAACAGTGACGGGAACCGACACAATTTCCGCAATGGTTATCTCCGACACCGATACAATATCAATATTCCGGAAAGGAGTTGTTTATTACATCACCCCAACTTCTGTTAAAGAAAAAAACTCATCAGCCGGAAGATATTATCTTTACCAGAATTATCCACAGCCCTTTAATCCCACGACAACGATCAAATATCATCTGTCGGAAATAAGTTTTGTGACGCTTAAAGTGTTTGATGTATTAGGAAATGAGACAGCGACTCTCGTCAGCGAAGTAAAACCTAATGGTAATAATGAGGTTAAGTTTGATGCCACTGGGCTGCCGAGCGGAGTTTATTTTTATCAATTGAAAGCGGGAGGGGTTGTTCAGACAAAGAAGATGATCCTCCTCCGTTAGTACCGGAGCGGACAGGTTTTGCTGAAGTGAAAGCGGAGAGAAAATTTTTACAATTTTATGACAAATATGAAAGAAAAGCTATTCAAATTTGAGATAGAAATTAGTCGGAACAAAAATGAAAAGTGGGAAAATTAAAAGATTCTTATTAACCAAAAAATATTGTTTCCGAATGCTCAGTACGGTATTTCCCAACATATAATTTGAAATTTACCATTTAATCCTTAAAATCATTTAAAAAATTTGACGAATCGGATTCAACTCCTTCCAATTAATAAAATCCGGATTCAGAATCATTTTAGACTGCCTGATTCTATTAAAAAAGTTTTATATTTCCACATTAACAAATGCATTAAATCAGAAAAAAATTTGAACCTAAAATGAGGTAAAGTTTTGAACAAATTGAACGTTACGACCAGAACCAAAGTAAACCGTTTGCCCAAAAGAGCGTCATATGATACTGATGTAATGTTCGATATTCTGGATGATGCTTTTGTATGTCACATAGCATTTAAATTCAAGGGACAGATAAATATTATTCCAACGATATATGGCAGAAAGGATGATACAATTTTTATTCACGGATCAAACAAGAGCCGGATGCTTAAATCATTTGAGTCAGGTGAAGAAGTATGTGTCTCTGTCACTATCGTAGATGGAATTGTGCTTGCAAAATCGGCATTCCATCATTCAATTAATTACAGGTCGCTAATAATTTTTGGAAGGCCCAGGAAAATTGAGACACGGGAAGAAAAGGAAAAAGCACTACAAATAATATTCAATCATTTCATTCCAGGCAGATGGGATGAAATCAGGAAACCAAATAAGAAAGAACTGGATGTCACCTTGGTGTATTCATTTAAGATCAACGAAGCATCTGCTAAAATCAGAGAGGGTGATCCAATAGATGATAAAGAAGACGAGCAACTGAATATCTGGGCAGGAGTTCTGCCAATAAAAACGATTTCATACGAACCCATCAGAGCCGGAAATTTAAATAAGAATATTATTCTCCCTGAATATTTAAAAAAAGTTCAGATATCAAAATAAAACTGCTTTCCTTTTTCTGGAATCATTTTAATTGATAATTTCTTCCGTATAAATTAAAATGAAATGTCTATAATGCTATTTATTCTTTTAATAACCTTTGTTGTTTTTACCATTTATCAGATAAAATGTCTGTCATTTTGGCATACCATTTCAGACTCTTGAGGGAGATACTTCCAACATAGGTACAACAAGCTTATAACAAGCCTAGACCGCCTCATTTTGAAACATTCCAAAATGCATTTTTTCTCTCTCAAAGAATAAAAGGTCTGTCAAAATGGCAGACAATTTTAAGTTGTAATTCATCAGGTAGGGGAGTAATCCCACTAGACCCTGCCTACCGGCAGGTAAACCTGAACCTAGCGCGCCTGCAGTTCTACCAATTCCCCCATTCGGGCTTATTAAACCTGATGCTTTTGGATATATTCCTTAATTTTGATTTCCCAGCTCCGGTTTTCCAGTACTTCTCTCTATTTCAGGCTTCAATTCTACTAATACATTCTTTTGTATAAATTAATATGAAAGGTCTGTAAAACTTTGTAGTCTTCTCATAACCTTTATTATGTCTGATTAATCTTTCTTTCAGATTTATTGTTTGACCAACATAAATGTAGTTATGGTTGTAACTTTGGATAGCATATATTGTATACATAACCCCTTTCCTGCATTTGGTGCCCGAAGCAGGACTCGAACCTGTACGGGAGTACTCCCACTAGACCCTGAACCTAGCGCGTCTACCAATTCCGCCATTCGGGCTTAATTTTTCTGATCCTGAACTTAGCGCGCCTGCCTGATTGCTTAAATATTTTATACAGGCAAGCAGGTCTACCAATTCCGCCATTCGGGCATTAGAATAATTAAAGATCAAAAATGAACAATGATTAATTTACGAACCAAATTTACGATTAAACTCATATTTTTCCTAACAATTGTTAATTGTAAAGTGAAAAATTGACCATTACCATCCTGTTTCACCCCTTTTATCTTCTTCTTTTTTAATCCTGCTGCCACCCGAATGAATTTCACAGTTAGGAGGCAGATTATTCTGATTTATGATATCGGTGATTACTTCCGGGCAGCTTGAGGTTGCCAGTCGTGTATCACCCAGTTCCATTGTTGCCTTACAAAATTCCATTGATACAATGCCGGGTGCAAGTTCAAAATATTTTAAAGGAAGATTAAGCTGTTTATATGCATTCTCCATAAATTTACCCCATATAGGCAACGCAGCTTTAGCTCCCTGTCCATACCAGTTAGTGAATTTAACTCTATGGTCATCGAATCCCACCCATACTCCTGCAACCAACTGTGGAGTAAATCCAACAAACCAGGCATCGGCAAAGTCCTGTGTAGTGCCGGTTTTACCTGCGGCAGGATATTGGAAATATCTTCTAAGTCCTGCACCTGTTCCATAGTTGACCACGTCCTGCATCATATCAGTTACAATAGAAGCAGTTTGAGGTGAAATTGCCTCGGTATATTCAGGAGCAAACTGATCTATTAAAATTCCATTACGATTTTCAATTTTCAATATGGATATCGGTTCGACGTGGACGCCTTTATTGGCGAGTGTACCGAAAGCTGAGGTGATTTCAAGAGGCGTAACTTCAGATGTACCCAATGCTATTGAAGGATAAGCATTGAGATTTGATTTAATTCCCATTTTATGTGCAAATTTAATGACCCGGGATGGAGGTGCGATATTACTTATTGTCATTCTTCCTGCAACAACATTAACTGAATTGGCGAGTGCTTCTCTCAATGTCAAATACCCGCCATATTCATCACCGGCATTATCAGGCGACCATCCTTTATAATCAAACTTCTGGTTAAGCAGCGTATAAGCTGGAAAATATCCATTATCGATGGCAGTAGTATAAACGAACGGTTTAAATGCTGAACCAGGTTGTCTCTGTATTCCTGTTACGTGATTAAGTCCTCTTCCAAAGATCTGGTTTGAACCTCCTACCATAGCGCGTATCTGCCCGTTGGAAGGATCGATTACCACAAAACCCACCTCAATTTTAGTAGCTTCCTTTTTAACCGAGTCTACAAATCCCTGATTATTTTTCAGCTTGTTATAAATGACCGCCCTTTCTTCTTTAGAATTAGCGATCCTATACTTCCGGGAATCTTTGATAGCATGATCGAGAAGACTTGCGAGCAGACTACTGTTTTTCTTCCAGTTCCAGTATTTATCAAACATTTTTTGGTATTCAGCGAGGTGTTCTTCGCAAGCTTTATTAGCTATCCTCTGCATTCTCATATCAATGGTAGTATAAATATTCAAACCATCGCGATAGAGGTCATATCCATATTTGTTCGCCATTTCCGTCATCTGCTGTCTTACATACTCCATAAAATGAGGAGCAATCGATTTTGAGCCGCGTACTGTCTGGGAAGTAAGCACAATTGGTTTCCTTTTCAGCTCTTCATATTTTGCTTCATCCAAATAACCAACATCAACCATATTCTGCATTACGAGATTTCTTCTTGCAATCGCATTATCGTAATGAACAACAGGATCATAATTTGCCGAGGATTTAAGCAATGCTACGAACAAGGCGGCTTCAGGTATAGTCAATTGTGAAGCATCTTTACCAAAATATTCCTGGGCAGCTGATTCAATTCCGTATGCACCCCTGCCGAAATAGGAAACATTGAGATATAGTTCAAGGATTTCATTTTTTGTATAAGTCTTTTCTATCTGTATTGCGGTAATCCATTCCCTGATTTTTCTTACTACCGTTTCAAAAATATTTTCATCCCTGCTTTTCAATTTATACAGGTTCTTTGCCAGCTGCTGGGTGATTGTGCTGGCTCCCTCCCTTGAGAACGTAAAAATGTTTTTTACCATCGCTTTTGCAAAGCGGGAAAGATCAACACCCCAATGATCATAAAACCTTCTGTCCTCCGTAGAAATCAGTGCATTTATCAAAGGTTTAGGAATACTATCGATATCAGTTTCAATCCTGTTCTCTATGAAAAATTGTCCGAGTACTTCACCATCTATTGAATAGACCTTACTAGCGAGTACTGGTTTAGGATTTTCAAGTTCTTCAAGAGAAGGGAGTCCGCTAAAAATATATACAGCATATGCAAGAATTAAAGCAGCCAGGATCCCGGCAAGGATGAGCTTATTCTTTTGAGTCAGAAAGTTGTTTTTCTTTTTTCTGTTCCGATGTTTTGGATCACTAAAATATTTTTTCATTTCTGAATCTGAATAATTTTTTTTAGCCATTATTTTCCCCTATTTGCCTATCTGGATAAAGGTCTATGATTTCAAATTTATGATTGTCAAAAACGCCGTAACACGGAGCATCAAGCCATGAACCCAGATTTATATACATACCGTTTTTGTATTTTTCAAATTGCCTGCTATGCAGATGTCCAAAGATAACATAATCA
>DATICR010000273.1:0-5894 GCA_035456745.1 Ignavibacteriaceae bacterium | reverse complement strand
CGCCGCCGTATATTTTGCAGGGTTTACAATAAATATACTTACGCTGCTTGGATTAGTGCTTGCCATCGGACTTGTTGTTGATGATGCTATTGTAGTGCTCGAAAATATTTACAGGCATATGGAAATGGGAAAAAACCGCTGGCAGGCAGCTATTGACGGAAGTAAGGAAATAGGATTTGCAATTATTTCAACCACTATTACTCTTGTTGCAGTTTTTATTCCCCTTGCGTTTCTGTCCGGAAACGTAGGAAGATTATTTAATGAATTCGGTGTGGCAGTTGCCGTTGCTATCTTAATATCCGGTTTTGTAGCTCTGACTCTTACTCCTATGATATCTTCCCAGATATTAAGGCCGCTGCATGGATCCGGTAAAAACTGGGCTTCAAGATCATTTGATAATTTTTTCGAATGGCTGAACAGAACTTATGAAAAATTATTAAGATGGTCTGTGAATCACAGACTGCTTGTTATTGCCGGCGGTGTTATTACTGTAATTTTCGGCATTTTTATTTTCAAATTATTACCCGGAGAACTTGTGCCCGTAGAGGACCGTGGAGTGGGATTTGGTATCGTAATAGCTCCTGAAGGTTCAACTCTGGAATATACCGATACCTATGTAAAAGAAATTGAGCAGATACTGTTGAAAAACCCTGATGTTAAAGGTCTTTTCACTGCTACCGGATTAAGTTTCGGCGGGCCGGGCAGTGTAACAAATAGTTTTATGTTCCTGAATCTTAAACCGAGAAGTGAACGTAAAAAATCGCAGCAGGAAATCATCGCTGAACTTTTCCCCCAGCTTATTTCTATTCCGGGAGTTCTTGCATTTGTTATAAATCCGCCAAGTCTCGGAGCTTCATTTAATTCAAATCCTGTTGAGTATGTCCTGCAGGCCGACAACTATGAGGATCTGAGTAAAGCTGTCGGCATAATGATGGGCCAGGCATCCAGGCTGGGATACCTTATTAACATGGATAGTGATCTTCGTTTAAACAAACCGCAGCTTGATGTTGATATTGACCGGGAACGTGCTTCTCACCTCGGGATTTCGGTTACAGAGATCGGCTCCACGCTTGAGACTTTACTTGGAGGCAGAAAAGTTACAGATTTTAAACGCGGAACAAAACAATACGATGTAATATTACAGATGAAGTCTGAATATCGTTCAACGCCTGATGCAATCAGTAATATTTATATCAAAAGTGCAGGAGGCCTGGTTCAGCTTGCTAATGTTGTAAAGGTAAAGAACACGGTTGCTCCTAAAGAACTTAATCACTATAACCGCGTTCGTTCGGCAACCATCTCGGCGGGTCTGGCTCCGGGAGTTACGCTGGACAAAGCACTTGATGATCTTGATCGTATTGCACAGGAAAAGCTCCCTCCGGGAATTAAGCACGAATATGCCGGTCAGTCACTCGAGTATAAAGATTCAAGTTCGGCATTATACTTTATGTTTATTCTTGCCATAATATTTATTTACCTTGTGTTGTCTGCTCAGTTCGAAAGCTTTGTTCATCCCTTAACAATATTGCTTTCAGTTCCGCTTGCGCTTTTCGGGGCTTTGCTCACCTTATTCATTTTCGGACAAAGCCTGAATATTTATTCACAGATTGGCCTGATTATGCTTATCGGTCTGGTAACTAAAAACTCAATACTTATTGTTGAATTCGCAAACCAGCAGCGTGCACATGGAATTCCCTATACGGAAGCGGTTATAAATTCCGCAATAATTCGTTTAAGACCGATTCTGATGACTTCTTTTGCAACAATCTTTGGGATACTTCCAATTGCAATAGGATTGGGTGCCGGTGCAGAATCAAGACGACCACTGGGACTTGCAGTAGTTGGAGGAATGTTCTTTTCAACATTCCTTACTTTGCTGATCGTTCCAGTAGTATATACCCTGCTTGCAAGATTTACCAGCGTAAAACAGACTGCAGAACAGCAGGTTGAAAACACTTCAAGCTCTGAATCCGGAAACGATTTGATTGCTGAAGGTGCTTCAAAATAAAATAAGCGGACAGTCAATAATTAATTCAAAAGGTATTTCTTATTTTTTCCCATTCAATATAAACCGGCGGGAGCAAAAGATTTTTATTATTAAGTATTACCTTAAATAATTCCAGCCGGGAAACGCCCTGCGGTATATTCGCAAGGAAATCTGTACCTGAACCGGATTGTTTTACATACCATTCATATAAATATCCGCTGACGTTCAAAAAGTAACGAGAGTTGGATGTGGAATTGTGATCATAATACTTAAGATCTAATTTGTCTCCCGGAAGAAGAACCTGATATTGTTCATCCCCGGTCAATATTCTTTCTTTAACTTCTGAACCGGAAGTGTTTGCCGATATCAGTGGTATTTCAACGGGTTCCGGCGACACGACATTGGAATAATCAATTTGTTCTGCATCTATTTTCCAGACATCAGTCATAAATTCTAATTTGATTTTCAATTCATCTGTATTTATATCTTTTAAGTCCATTCTAATAAGTCTTTCAAACGGCAGCATTGTAGCCTCGGCATAAATTTTACCCTTATATTCCCACGAGTTGCCATTCCACACAAATACTTTTAATGCTACTTCTTCTATCCAGCTTTTTAATGAGGAAAGTACCATTGGATCATTTTCTGCTGCATAAACAAAATCCAGTAACTCGTCTCCTAAAAAGTCATAAACTTTCCGGAAAAGTACCTGACTGATTTGGGTATTAATTGCCTTTACAATAAGAGATGCGGAATTATGAAATTTTTCCTTCCCGAAAGTAATAATCATACGGTCTCTGAAGTTTCCGTAAGCGGTTGCTGTGGATAAATCCGACTCCCAGTAATTTTTGTCCGCTTCTTCTATTATTGATTTAATATTATGTTTATTTAAATCTTCTGCATAAAGAGGTGTTTGAGGATTTCTTACCGGCCATATTTTGTTATATTCATCAGCCAGCAGTTTATTGCCTTGCAAGCAATCATACTTAAATAATTTAACCGAATTTATATAATGAGTCTCCGGTCTTTCATTGGTGATTCTTAATTCAATCTCTTTCTTTCCGGATATTATTTGGGTAAGTGAGTTAGTAGTTACAGTTTCAAGTGTTTTACAAACGGAGCCTGGAATAGCTTCTCCCTCAAGCTTATATTCTGAATTGATTTTACTGTAGATCAAAGGGCAGGATTGCCCCCCTCTGTATGGATATACAACTTTTAGTTTGGTTCCATCTTTATCATCTTCAATAATGGCTTTTGTACTTAATCCTAAATATCCCACCACACCAATTGCCGCAACAGTACCCCAGAAGCTGAAATCCTGCGCCTGAATACACACGACATCAGATAGTTTAATATCTCCTTTGAAATCTTTTGATATTCCGTTTTTATCCATTTTGCCGGTACCTCTGATTATGGAATCCAACAGAGTTGCATCAGATAAAAAGTATTTCGTAGTATCTCTGGTTATGAGAGAAATTTCATTTGACTTCGATTTATTTATAAACTCATCCTTTGTTTTAATATCATTAGTGACATAGCATCCTTCAATAAAAAGAATGATAACAAGGCACGTTATATGAATGAGACGGTTCATAGCTGCACCTTCTTTCTAAAATAAAATATTAAAGAAAAGTCCGGCACTAAAATTTCCCGGTTTGATTTCAGAACTGAATCCCATATAATCCAATTCATATTTATATGCTGTCAGGAAATAATAATCGGCAGCAATTCCGATACTGAATGAGTTTCCAATGAGTGCCTTAATTCCGGCTTCAGCAATCAATCCTTCCGTTCCGCCATCGACTATTACAGCCTCAAGCATTCCCTGGAGTGTATCTATAATAGTACTGCCATAATCGACATTAATATTGAAATTATTCCTGGTATAGCCCAGTCCTGCAAAGGGAACAAAGTTGTTCATCAGACCGGTAAAGCTGTATAATCCCATAAGCGTTACAGCATTGTACTTAATATCTTCATTGATTATGTTATAATCGAGCATTAAAACGGCGGATAAGTCTGCAGTAAATTCAACAATTCCTTTAAATCTTAAGACAGTTCCTAAATTATAGTCAGGCTTAAGCGGCTGGACATCATAACCTTTAGCCTTGAAGTGATTGTCTACCTTATCTGTAAGGCTATTCAACTCATCGAATTTAAAATTGGTATATGCGGAACCTGCGCTAATACCAAAACGGGGATTATGCTCAAGAAATTTCGCGTAATCGGTATCAGGCGCCTTTAGCAGAGGATAGTCGATAGTTTTTCCAGTCAGTTCCTTTATCTTATTGTCTATATCACTTTTTTTAACCCAGACAAATTCAGGTTCCACACGATTCTCTCCCATAGTATAATTTTTCACTTTTATTTTTTCGTAATTATTAATCCTTTCACCAAAGTTCAAAAGACTCATTTTCTTTATTTTCACTTTCCGTTCCTGCAATCCCTTATAATTCTGAAAGGTTATAACAGCAGTATAGCTATCAACCGAGTCTCTGGTGAAGTAAGCAAGCACAAAATTAGTATCACTGGAAAATAGATTGTAATAGCTTCGCTCTTCCGGCTCAATGTATAGTCCTGTTCGCTGACTAAGGATGACCACCTGGACACTATCCTGAGCCTTAAGAGGATTTTGCTGGAACAAAATATTCAGTATTGCTAAAATGAACGTCAGTTTTCTCATCAGTTCTCCTCTGTTTCTTTTCACACCCGAATAAAAATTTCTGATGAAGGATAATCAAAATTTTACAGCCGGTTGTCATGGAATTGTAAAAATTCGTAGGGTTTGTGCCGGTTTAAAGCCGGTTGGTTCTGTTTAAACTGTCAAAGCGCGCTTGCCGCGGTTCAAAAAACACTTCTATGGGTCATAATAACTAATCAGCGGTATCGGGGTTATTCTATTCGTACATAAAATCCTTTAGCATCCGCTATAAAATTCCAGTAAGCCGACACGACATTTTTCAGGAAAACGCTGTCGTGACTGACAAGTAAAACTGAACAGCCGCACTCATTTAGTGCATTTTCCACAGATTCTATTGAAGGAAGATCCATATGGTTTGTGGGCTCATCCATGATTATCAATGCCGGATTATTTGAAATGCCCTCTGCAAGAAGCAGTTTTCTCACTTCCCCGGGACTCGGTTCGTCGGTTTCAAGAAGATGTTTAGGATCTGAATTTAACCGGTTGATAACCGTCATTATTTTTCCTTTTTCACTATCCTTTAATTCATTAATTCTCTTTATCAATCTGCTGACATTTATGCTTTCGACCTCCTGAGGAATATAAATGAGATCCTTGTCAGATATTCTTAACTGTCTCACAAGATAATTAATAAAAGTAGTTTTACCAGCTCCGTTTTTCCCTGTTATTCCGATTTTCTCTCCGGCAGTAATCATCAGGTCCGGCACATATAATCTTTTCCCCTCATTAAATTTTAGCTCAAAGGAAGATATTATCATCGGATAATAACGGTTCATTTTTGCAGCATTAAATTCAATGCCGGGTGCATATTTTCGGTCTACTTCAATAGAGTGGAGCACTTCACCTTTCCGTTCGATTTCAGTTTTTGTTTTCCTGTAAAGCCTTCCCGCCACTGCATCTCTTCCTGTTAAACGGGCAAGATCGATCTTTGCCTTCGCATTACGATCCTTTTTGTCAATGTTTCTCTTTGAAAGTTCTTTATCTACTTTATCGGCCTTTTGTTTCTGAATTGTTGCCTTGGTTTTCAGTTTTTTAAGTTCTTTATTCAGTGATTCAAACTTATCCGCCTGAAACCTGTTTTCACGTTCCCTTTCCTGTACTGCAGCCGAGTAACCGGTTTTGCGGAAATCAATTTTTTGATTATAAATGAAAAGAGTACCGGTACATAAATCATCGAGAAGCTTCCTGTCGTGACTCACAAGCAGT
>DATICR010000272.1:0-5215 GCA_035456745.1 Ignavibacteriaceae bacterium | reverse complement strand
ATATTAAAATAATCAGAAACTTTTATAATTATTCTTTACTTTAATATCACTCTGTCAATACTCGATAAAAGGAATTATTTATGCCTAAAACAATGAAAGCTCTTGTCAAAAAATATGCTAAACCGGGAATATGGATGGATGAAGTACCAATACCGGAAGTTGGAGTAAACGATGTACTTATTAAAATTCATAAAACTTCAATCTGCGGAACGGATATTCATATATACAACTGGGATGAGTGGGCGCAAAAAACCATCCCGGTACCAATGGTTGTTGGACACGAATATGTTGGTGAAATTGTATCTATGGGTTCCAATGTACAGGATGTGAAAATCGGGGAATTAGTAAGCGGAGAAGGACACATAGTATGCGGTCACTGTCGCAACTGTCGTGCAGGGAGAAGGCATCTCTGTCCTAACACGAAAGGTGTCGGAGTAAATCGTCCCGGCAGTTTTGCTGAATTCCTTTCCATTCCAGTAACAAACGTATGGCACTGCGATCCGCGAATACCAGAAGAGTTATTTTCTATTTTCGATCCATTTGGAAATGCAACCCATACCGCCTTATCGTTTGATTTACTTGGCGAAGATGTTTTAATAACAGGTGCCGGTCCCATAGGTACCATGGCTGCCGCAATAGCCAAACATGCAGGTGCCAGAAATATTGTAATAACCGATATGAATCCTTACAGGCTTAATCTTGCTAAAAAAGTCAATGTCACCCGCGCTGTTGATATATCAAGAGAAAAACTTTCTGATATAATGAAAGATCTAGGAATGACTGAAGGGTTTGATGTAGGACTTGAAATGTCCGGCAGTCCGCGTGCTCTGAATGATATGATTGATGTCATGTTCCATGGCGGCAAAATCGCTCTGTTGGGATTGCTGCCCAATAATGCAGCCATCAACTGGGAGAAAGTGATTTTCAATGGATTGAATCTAAAAGGAATTTATGGAAGAGAGATGTTTGAAACATGGTATAAGATGCAGGCGATGGTTCAAAGCGGATTGGATATAACACCTGTTATTACACATCGCTTCTCATATAAGGAATTTGAACAGGGATTTGAAATAATGAAATCCGGGAATTCAGGTAAGATTATACTGGATTGGTGATGGATGCTGGATGCTGGATACTGGATTCAGGATTTCTGGATTCTGGATTCTGGATGCTGCCGGATTATATAAATTATTTTTCACTTAAATGTTTTCTCTGAATTGTTTTCCAGTTTCAGGTGAAGAGAGTGATAGCATTCTTCATCTTTTAATCAATCAGTTTCGTATAAAGTTTCGAGATGATCAATTGTTTCATCATTTGATGTAATTTGCATAGGTAATAAAACGAATGATATCATTTTTATAATTTCTTTTTCCATAACCTTCTACAATTGTGGACTTCAAAGATTTAGATGATCTTCTTATCTGCGCACCTTCTTCATACATTTCGAATTTAGGAAGCATCAAAGTCATCTTGTGGATTTCAATAACAATCTCTCTTGATAATTGCCAGATTTCAAGGTTTTTATAATTCATTACCCCTCCTTTTTTGCAGGTTTATTTTTACTCCGGAATCATCGTCCCAGAATTCAATACTAGCATCCAGTGTCTAGCATCCAGCATCCTACTTAATCACATTCAATCTCTTCCCTATCTTCTCAAAGGCCTTTATACATACATCGAGATCTTCTTTTGAGTGCACTGCGGAGATCTGAACCCTGATGCGGGCCTGACCTTTTGGAACCACAGGGTATGAAAATCCCACAACATAAATTCCCTCATTGTACAAATCTTTAGCCATAGTCTGCGCAAGCTTTGAATCATCTTCGAATTTTCTGAATAAGACAGGGACAATAGGATGAATCCCTTCAATTATATCAAAGCCCAGCTCATGAATTGCCTTTCTGAAATACTTAGTATTCTCACTTAATTTTTTTCTGAGATTATCCGATTTATCCAGCAGATCAAATGCAGCAATTGAAGCTCCAACTATCGCCGGAGCCAGTGTATTTGAAAACAAATACGGTCTGGATCTCTGTCTTAACATATCGACTATTTCTTTGCGTGAAGCAGTAAATCCGCCGGAAGCACCGCCCATGGCTTTACCCAATGTAGAAGTAATTATATCAACTTCCCCAATTACATTATTGTACTCTATCGATCCTCTTCCTGTTTTTCCGAAAAATCCTGTTGCGTGTGAATCATCGACCATAACCATTGCATCATACCGGTTTGCGAGATCGACAATATCTTTTATTTTAGCAATATCGCCGTCCATCGAGAAGACACCATCGGTAGCAATAATAATATTTTTTGCCGGGTGAGGTTCATGACCCAATCCCGTATGTTCCCAGATATCGGCACCTTCCCTTGCCAGAATAAGCTTCTGCTTTAATGAATTCATATCAGAGTGTTCATAAATTAATCTCCTGGCCTTGCAAAGCCGGATTCCATCAATAATGCTGGCATGATTTAATGCATCGGTAATGATAACATCATCCTGTCCCAGTATACTTTCAAATAATCCTCCGTTAGCGTCAAAGCATGATGAATACAATATTGCATCATCTGTCTGATAAAATTTCGCAATCTTTTCCTCAAGCTGTTTATGAATATCCTGAGTTCCGCAAATGAATCTGACCGATGACAAACCAAAGCCGTGTGAATCCAAAGTATCTTTAGCAGCTTTTATTATTTCCGGGTTATTGGCAAGTCCAAGATAATTATTTGAGCAAAAGTTCAAAACTTCTTTAGGTTTTGAATTCATCGGATAGCTTACTTTTATTTTTGCTTTCTGGTCTGAATGAATTAATCTTTCTTCCTTAAAGAGATTTGCTTCCTTTATTGATTTAATCTCCTGTTTAAGATCATATTTTGTTCTTTGATACATAATAAACTGTCGATTTGTTAAAAATTTATTTTTAATGCGGTGTTAAGTTAAAATTTTATTATTAATGTTGCGAGAAAATTTTAAAATATGAAGTCCTGGTGATGGGAATCAAAAAAAAAAGTCAAAGAGAGAGGTCATCAGAGGTAGGAGATTTGATGCCAGAATAGTATCCTCAGTAATATTTTAACAGTGAATCAACCAGATCCAAATTGTTAATCTTACTCAGGCTCAGCTTCATTACTCCCGGCCGGGGTTTCAAAATCCCGGCCAAGGCAATATCTTTAATTAAGCTCCATATTTATCAATTATTTCCTGTTTTGTTCTTCCGAGAATATCATATTTGCTGCCTATCTTTATAAAAGCATCCAGCGCTTTTTCAAGATGACGTCTCTCATGAGCGGCCGAGAGCTGAGTGCGGATTCTTGCCTGTCCTTTTGGTACCACTGGAAAGAAAAATCCTACGGCATATATTCCTTCATCATAAAGATCCTTTGCAAAATCCTGTGAAAGCTTTGCATTAAAGAGCATTACCGGAACTATAGCCGTTTCACCATCTTTGATAATAAAGCCGGCGTCGCAAAGAGATTTTCTCCAGAAAATAGTATTTTCTTCAAGCTTATCCCGTCTTTCTGTGGATTTTGAAATAATTTCAAGAACCCGCAATGCTCCTTCAATTATTACGGGAGCAACGGTATTTGAGAATAAATATGGTCTTGCTCTCTGTCGGCATAATTCTACCAATTCCCTTCTACCAGATACACAACCTCCCGAAGCTCCCCCAAGTGCTTTACCGAGAGTTGTCGTGATAATATCTATTTTACCTACAACTCCAAAATATTCATGGGTGCCTCTCCCCGTTTTACCGATATAGCCCGAAGCATGTGAATCATCAATAAATACCATTGCGTTATACTTTTCCGCAAGCTCCACAATTTTATCTAACCTTGCCAGGTCACCATCCATAGAAAAAGCGCCATCAGTAATAATCAATCTCACTCTTTTATCCTGATGCAACTGCAATTTTTGTTCAAGATGTTCCATATCGGAATGTTTAAAGGAATCATTCAATGCCTTACACAATCTCATCCCATCAATAATTGAAGCATGTACCAGCCGATCTGCTATCATTACGTCGTTCTCATTCAGGAGTGCTTCAAAAACACCCGCATTCGCATCCATACACGAGGGGAAAAGGATTGTATCTTCGGTACCAAGGAATTGGGTAAGATTTCTTTCAAGTTCCTTATGGATATCCTGAGTACCGCAAATAAATCTGACAGAAGACATGCCATATCCTCTGGAATCAAGTCCTGCATGCGCTGCTTTTATTACCTCAGGATGAGATGATAAACCAAGGTAATTATTAGCGCACATATTAATAACTCTCTTCTTTTCCGATCCAATCGGAAATTCGACTTCGATCTCGGAATCCTGTGGAGCACAAATTGCTCTTTCCACTTTGAAGATCCCGGCATTCCGCAGCTCATCAAGCTGATCGGAATAGATTTTTCTAATAGTTGAACTAAAAGCCATAATCAGGATTCCTCAGTTTACGTTAAATTCTTTTAAGAGAGAGACAATATTATTCACACTATCAAAAGCTTCAGGAGTAGCTTTTGAATCAGGTATCTTAATATTGAATTTTGTCTCGAGGAAAACGAGTAATGAAACCATAGAGAAGGAATCTACTATCCCCCCGGATATCAAGGGTGTGTCATAAGTAATTTGTCTTTCGTCTCCTTCCTCAAGGTATTCATTCCTGATATAGCCAAGAATTAAATCTTTCACTGCTTCCATTTTAAGTCTCTCCTTTTTATGAAGGTATTATTTTAATTAACAGTCGATTAAATAATTACGAAATAAACCTCTAAAGTTTTTAAGTAAGTTTAAAATTTAATTTACATATCATTTTCAAGTGTGGAAACATCTCCGATTTCCTCGCCCCATTCCTTTGCCCTCAGAACCCTTCGCATAATTTTGCCGCTCCTTGTTTTAGGAAGACCTTCAACGAACTCAATTTCCTGAGGCATTGCAAGAGCGGATAATTTCTTCCGTATGAAATTCATAATTTGCAGCTCAAGTTCTTTTGTAGGTTTAAATCCTGCCTTTAGAGTTATAAATGCTTTTACAACTTCCATATTAACAGGATCAGGTTTACCTACTACACCCGATTCTGCAACAGCAGGATGTTCAAGCAAAGCCGATTCTATTTCAAAAGGTCCCACCAGGTGACCAGCTGTATTTATTACATCATCATCTCTTCCGACGAACCAGAAATAGCCGTCTTCATCTATGCTTGCTCTGTCTCCGCATAAGTACCAGCCGTTAG
>DATICR010000271.1:0-7796 GCA_035456745.1 Ignavibacteriaceae bacterium | reverse complement strand
TGATAATCCTTTGTAATGGACAGATTTTTCTACTTTTCAATTTCAATCCCCCTTAAATTAAATTTATCTGCCTGCTTTCTATAGAAAAATCATCCGGAGGATACTAATAATGCTGCATATCCTTTTCACCTGGATAATATTTTCGAGATAAGCCGTTCTTAAATAATAATATTAATAAACTGTTAAAACAGTTATGAATTTTCCTTGCTTATTTTGGCTCCGGGATAAATCCCGGAGTTAACCTTTCCCAGATTCAGAAGAATAAACTTCTTTACAAGGTTTCATTAATTTAATTATTTCATTGTTTTGGACAGAAATGCTGAAATGAATAATCTCAGGATTGTTGTTTATCTTTTATTTTGAAGATTGTTAATACATTTATTTATATCTATTCCCGGACCAAGCACTTGTTTGAATAGATCTCCTTTCTTATAAAGTCTTTTGAAAATGTTTTTTATGTTAAAATCGGAGGGGTCAAGTCCCGGTTTTACTTCACTCCACACAAGCGGTGTAGAAACTGGGGCTCCCGGTCTTGGCCGTATGCTATAAGGGGCCGCGAGAGTCTGACCTTTACGGTTTTGCAGGAAGTCGAGATATACTTTTTTATTTCTTTTAGAAGGACTTCTTTCAAGGCTCGTTATTTTAGGTACTTTGGCATTGGCAAGTTTTGCTATAATGTGTGCAAATTCTTTTGCTGTATCGTAATTATATTTTGCACCTAACGGCACATAAATATGAAGTCCGGTTGCTCCCGATGTTTTGCAGTAGCTTTCTGCTTTAGCTTTATCAAGTACTTCTTTTACAGCCAGTGCTGTTTCTACTACCTTATCAAATTCTATTTCAACGGGGTCAAGATCTATGACAAAGTAGTCTGGATATTCCAGCTTTTCGATTCGCGAAAACCATGGATTTATTTCGATGCAGCCGAGATTTGCCATATAGATCAGAGTTTCTTCATCATTACAAATCAGATATTTTATATCCTTTTCATTCGACTCAGAAAAAATATTCTGTGTCAGCAGCCAGCCGGCATTAAATTGTGAAATATCCTTTTGAAAGAAACTTTCACCATTTATTCCTTCAGGATGTCTCAGCAACGATTCGGGACGGCCTTTTAAATAGGGCAGTATATAAGGGCCGATATTCTTATAATAGTTTATCACATCTCCTTTAGTATAACCTTCACCGGGCCAGTATATTTTATTTAGATTTGTGAGACGTAAAAGCCTGCTTTGTATTTTTTCCTCCTTCAATTTTGAATCTTTGGCGGGACTTGCATTCTCATCCGGTAATTCTTTTTTGACATTATCTGCTTTTTTGTCCTCTCTTAATGCCAGGAATACAGGATGTCTCATTAAACCTTCATCAGTCCATTCTGAAAATTCAACTTCACAGATTAATTCAGGGGAAACCCAGGTTGCCGGTGTATTGGTTTTCGGTTTTATTTTAAAGGGACAGGTTTTTATCTCGAGAGATTTTAACATTTTATAAATATTTTTCAAATCATCTTCGCTGAATCCTCCTCCTGAATGACCAATATATATTAATTCCTTTTTGTCATTATATACTCCCAGTATCAGTGCTCCGAAATAACTTCTTGTTCCTTTCGGTCTGGTGTATCCGCCTATAATTGCTTCCTGTCTTTTTTTAATTTTTAATTTGAGCCATTCTTTTGATCTATTGTTTGTTAAATATTTACTATGGATATTCTTCGCTATGATTCCTTCCAGTTCATTTTCCCCTGCAAGCCTATAAAAAGCTTTGCCTTCCTTAAGTATGTGGTCATTAAATCTTATATTCGGAATATCAGGCAATACATCTTTTAATATCATTTTCCGTTCCTCAAGAGGGATATTTGTAAGGTTCTTTCCCTCATAGTGTAGTATATCAAAAACGTAATATACAAGAGTTCCTTTTTCCGATTTTCCATAAACCTGAAGTAATTGAAAGCTTGCTTTTCCTTGCTCATTAAGTATTACAATCTCCCCGTCGAGAACCATATCCTTGTCAAAATATTCCAATGATTTTACAATCCCGGGATATTTTTTATTAAAAGGATTATTATTCCTGGAATATAATTTTACTTCACCACTCTCAATCTCTGCAATAGCCCTGTAACCATCCCATTTGATTTCATAAAGCCAGTTTTCATCGTCAAATGGTTCACTGATAAGCGTGGCAAGCATTGGTTTGATATTATGTGGAAATTTTCCCTTTGGAGCTTTATTATAAATTTTTTCAGCTGGTGAACTTAACCGGAGGGTTTTTTTTTTAGTATCCCATTCTGCAGATCTTCAATAGTAATGCCCGAGACGACAGATTTATCTTTTTCCAGGATATTATCCTGGGAAGCGAAGGCATCCCTGTGTTTTATCAATAACCATGAATTTTCACCTCTGCCTTTCATTTTTACAAGGACAAATTCACCCTTTAATTTACTGCCGTTAAGTACAAACTTTATTTCTCCCTTTTCCAGTCCCTGCAATATAAGCTTTTCGGATTCATCCCTGTCATCTGTTGAAAGAGAATGATAAGTCCCGTTATCCCAGATAATTACCTCTCCTCCTCCATATTCATTTTTAGGAATTATTCCTTCAAAATCTTTATAGTCAAAGGGATGATCCTCAACCATCATTGCTAATCTTTTATCCGCAGGATTCAATGAAGGACCTTTAGGCACAGCCCAGCTTTTTAATACTCCACCGGCTTCCAATCTGAAATCATAATGCAGATTCGTTGCATTATGCTTATGTATAACAAAAATTAAGTCACCCGAGCCCGACTTTTTTTTAGCTTTAGGCTCAGAGGTTTTATTAAAATCTCTTTTTTCTTTATACCTGGACAATGTCATAATAACTAGACCTGATTACTAAAAATAAAAATTGTTCCTGCTCCGATAAGTAACAAATATATTATACCAAGAATTGCCGGAGGTCTTTTAGTTCCGAGAACATCTCTGAAAAGAAATACAGCACCGGAAAAAAGGGCCAGCCAAGTCAGAATGGCAGCAATAGTCAGGTTGCCTCCTTTATAAAGATCCCCCGGAATATTTATTATCATAAAACCGGCGAGGAAAGAAAAAATATGAATTACAACGGAAGTTACGGGCGAGTCTTTGCCTGTAATAAGATTATATAAAATATGTAATCCCAGTATGAAACTGATGCCCAGCATAATAACAGGTGCACTCATATTATTGTCACTTATAAAATATTATTAAGGTAATTCGGAATAATATCATATAATTTTATTATTAAATCAACAAATAATATGATTAAGTGCTCCTGATCCCATAGAATCTGTCCCTTACCTCATTATTTCTCTGAGCTTTTATTATAGCCATAGCTATAAAAATATTACTGGACTTTTCAAAGAAGTCGGCAGTTCTGTATTTAAGAATTTCTGAGGATTCATTAAGGTCTATTTCCCTGGCGGAATTCCCGAGATCGTTTACGGCTTCATCAAGATCAGGAAATTCTTTTGACTGTATCTTTGAAATTATTTTTGAAGACAGGATTAATGATTTCCTGAGGTTTTCCGCAATCAATGAATCGTTATTTAATATTTTGGCATTTATCTTAAGCAGATCGTTTTTCTGATTATTCATATCGGTATTACCGCTGTAATGATTTTTTATAATTGCATTCAGTACTCCCGACAGGTACAATAAACCCTGGTTAATGTATTCCTTGTTTAATTTTGCTTCGCCGGTTTTGTTATTATTAACAAATTCTATAAATATCGTCAACTTAGCTGAAATTTCATCCTCCGGATTATTTTCGGCAACTATCATTTCTGAATATTTATTCTCCTCTTTTTTATTATTAAAAGTACCGGAAAAAAGCAATCCTAACCAACCAATCATAATCAGTAATAATATTTCCAGTCGTACATATTTATTTATTTCTTTTGCTTTCATATCCATTATTTTTCTCCAATCCGTTAAAACTAAGCTGCGCTCTTTTTATTCTTTTCCAGGCTTTTCTTTAATAATTTCATCATATCGTCCACTTTTGACGGTTTTGGTGCTTTACCTTTTGTCACCGGTTTCTTTCCCTTAGCTTTAGCTTCTATAATCTTTTTCAGGTCTTCAATATAAGTGTCTTTATATTTTTCAGGTCTGAATTTAGATGTTGTCTGATTGATTAAAGACAAAGCCATTTTGAGTTCATCATTATTCACAACTTTTGATTCGGGTAGATTTAATGACTTGGTTTCCCTTATTTCATCATGATATCTCAACTGGTTGAGAAGAAGCAGGTTTCCGTACGGTTTTAATACTGCAAAATGTTCCCGGTTCCTCATCACAAAATTTGCTACCCCAACTTTTTTTGATTTTTTTAAGGCTTCCCTTAAAAGGGCATATGGTTTATCTCCACCCTTATCGGGTTCAAGATAGTAAGGCTTTTCATAAAAAATAGAATCAACTTCTGTCTCGTTAACGAAACTTTGAATATCAATTGCATTTTTCTTTATAATATTAGCCTTTTCAAAATCTTCCTTTTCGAGAACTACATAATCGCCTTCCTGGTATTCATAACCTTTTACAATATCTTCATACGGAATTTCCTTTCCATCTGACCTGCATACCCTTGCATATTTCACGGGACAAAGATCATCCTTTCTCAGCATATCCAGTTCTAAAGAATGCGATTCGGAACCGCTGTATAATTTTACCGGAATATTGACCAATCCGAAACTAATTAAGCCTGACCAGATAGCACGCATATTAGTATAATAACCTATTATTTTTTAATTGTATATAGATATTATAGTCGATTAAATATATTAGAATAGTCACAGAAGTGAGCAGAAACAAAAAAAACCCGGGTGTTTACCCGGGTTTTTTGTGATATGCATTTCGAATGATATTTATTTTAATAATGCCATCTTTTTACTTAAAGTCTTATTATTTATCTCCAGGGAGTATATATAAATTCCACTTGGCAAGTTATTTCCGTCAAATGAAATATTGTATTGTCCAGGTGTTTGTTCCTTATTTATAAGGGTCGCAACCTCTTTACCAAGTATGTCAAAAACTTTTAAGTTCACGTGTCCCTTTTCCTTAATCCTGTAAGAGATTTTTGTTGAAGGGTTAAAGGGATTAGGATAATTTTGTGAGAGTGAAAATAGATCTGGAGGATTAATTTTTACCTCAATAATTCTGGAATATTCATACGAACCGTCGTAATCTTCCTGCTTCAATCTGTAGCTGTATTCTCCTGCCGGTAAATTTTTATCTTTAAATGTATATGTATGCTGTTTCGTTGTTGTTCCTGAACCGGGAACAAATCCAACAACCGACCAATCATATCGGTCTTTCGCATGGTTTAGACTTTTCTGTATTTCGAATCCCTTATTATTTTTCTCTGTTGATGTTGTCCAGTTCAAGGTGACCAGATCTCCATCCAAAGAAGCATCGAAGGATGTTAATTCAACGGGAATTATTTCATTTATTAATGATCTTTCAAATATTCCGGATCCATGTGTAACGCATCTTAATTTCCTGTTTGCCGGAGAAATATTTAAATCCATTACTATAACTGCATCTGTCAATCCGTCACTGAATGTCTGCCAGGAATCTCCTCCGTCAAGTGAAACAAATACACCGAGATCATTCCCAACATAAATCCTGTCGGGATATTGGGGATCAACAACAACAGCACTTGTAGGCACATCAGGCAGACCGGCTCCTTTATCAAGCCAGGTATTTCCTCCATCGGCAGTTTTAAAAAGGTGTGAAGTTCCGAAACCTGAAATAACAATATAAGCTGTATCGGGATCATTAGGATTTACATCTATATCCATTGGATAACGATCCGGTAAGTTCTGAGTAATATTCTGCCAGTTTGTTCCCCCATTAGTAGTACGATATACTCCAGCCGGATGGTTTACCGGAGCCGTGGATGCATAAACGAAATTCTGATCATTGTCTGCCACGGACAATGCAAGAAGCGGATCTCCGTTAAAAATACCACTACCGGTTCCAACCCAGCTACTTCCCTTATTCGTTGATTTATATACCAGATCTGTTCCTGCATACAATATCTGGGGATTTGAGGGTGAAACAACAAATGGAGCAACAAAGCCCACATTGTTACCCGGAGGGGCAATATAATTCCAATTATTTCCCTGGTCTGTAGATTTCTGCAGACTCATATATTGGTAAGTGCCATACATTATATTATCATTTGCAGGATCAATACCGGAAGAAGTGCCGTCTCCTCCAATCTCTCTTCTCCAATAATCAGTACCCCAATATATCGCAGTAGCATTATCCTGCAGTCCACCTATGGCTATCGTTGAATCCTGATAAGAGCTTGCAAAATAATTGTAGAATTGTGAAGTCTGGTAACCTCCATTGCATCCTGAAAATGTCTCTCCTCCATCTGTCGTTCTGAATACTCCGCCGTCGTTTCCAAAATAAATTATGTTTGGATTATCCGGATCATAGAGTATGCAATGATGATCCGCGTGTGAATAATCCGGTGGTCCCTCGGGTTCCCCGGGAGGAATAGCTTGTCCCAGATACCAGAGATACCAGTAGGATTTTTGTGCAAAATTTGTTCCGCCATTTGTTGATTTATATAAATCAATTCCTCCGGCAATTATTTTGGAAGGGTCATTTTGATTTATGCCTACAAAATGAGAATACCAGCCCTGATAAGTAGCATAATCAAGAGTCGATAAAGTCGACCAGGTATCTCCATAGTTTGTGGTTTTTAAAAGGTACGTTCCGGCGTCATTTGCAGAACCCATTCCAACGCTTGCAAATAATGTAGATGGGGAAGCGTTATATATTTCGAGCAGTATCTTCCCGTTAAAAGTAGACGGAACCCCTGATGTTAACTGCGTCCAGCTTACTCCATTATTGGTTGTTCTGTAAATTCCTTTACCAGCACTTCCGCTGTTCCCGCAGGCTATCCATACCATATTGGAATCGGCCGGATTAATCTTTATATCGGTTACCATAATTGTCGAATTTAAAAGCTGCCATGTTAATCCTGCATCTGTAGATCTGTATGTGCCTTCAGTAGTGCCTGCCCATAATGTATTAGGATTGAGAGGATTAAGTTGTAAAACTTCCACGCCTCTTTCCTCATCCCTGCTCCAATCAAGACTTTTAGTCCACGTTGCGCCATAGTCAGTTGTTTTTAGTATACCGATTCCATAAGATCCTCTCGTTTCTCTTATCGTAACGCCGCCAAAAGAATTATGGTAATTGTAAACCTCACCCGTACCTATATAAATTGTATTGGAATCATTTGGAGGAATCGCGATTGCGCTTACTCCCAGTACGGGATAACTTGTGGGGATAATTTCCCAGGCCTGTGCACCAATGCCGCCAGTATAGCTTCTCCATATTCCGCCGCTTGCTGATCCGGCAAAAATAGTATTTGTGTTTTGCGGATTAAATGCCAGAGCAATTGTTCGTCCTCCAATATTATGTGGACCCAATGTCTGCCACGGCTCAGAATTTACGAAGCCTGATTTCTTTAATGATGCAGATACACTTTGATATTGTTTAAAATAAGTTTCAGAAGGGATGACCTTATTTGGATAAGCTCTCTGATTACTCCAAAATTGTAATTGTATCCACGCACCTGAAGTTGGAATTTCAGGTTTGAATTCAAATAAAATGTAAGAAATTATCAGTGAAATTATTCCGGCTGCTATAATCATTAGATTTTTGCTTCCCATAGATGTCCTCTTCAAACGGATTAAAAGAAAAGTTACCGGATGTAATTTAATAATACTGTTTTTCATTATAAAGTTATTCTTCCGCGCCGGTAATT
>DATICR010000270.1:0-7629 GCA_035456745.1 Ignavibacteriaceae bacterium | reverse complement strand
TATTTAGTATTGCGGGGACGGGAATTCTTATGCGTTATTTCTATAAGGTTGATCTTATTAAAGTGAAAGAACTTGTTATTGGATTATTCGCTTTTCAGCCTGAAATACCTGAAGGAGTCGGAGTCATGTTTTTTATTCATTTATTTCTTGTATGCATGCTGCTTGCTTATTTCCCCTTCAGCAAGCTCCTGCATATGCCCGGTATATTTCTTTCTCCCACCAGAAATTTGGCAAATAACAGCCGTATGAAAAGACATGTTAATCCATGGAACAGGTCAGTTATGGTTCATACTTACGATGAATACGAAGATGAATTCAGGGAAAAGATGAGAGATGCCGGATTACCATTAGAGAAGGAATAAAGATGTCTGATTCAAAATTAAAACCTGAAGAATTAGCCGGGACTATTGATTATAAACCGGGCAATAAAAGCTGGATGAATCCTTCTGTAGAATTTAAACATGGTGTATTTAATTACGGGGGTAATCCTCAGAGTGTAGATTATCTGAAATTACCTAATTCAAGGAAATGGCAGCCTACAGATATTGACTGGCAGCTGCCTGAAAATTGGAAAGAAATAATTCTGGAGGGATTAAAAGATAGACTTCAAAGATTCCGTTCTTTGCAGATATTTATGGATATATGTGTTCGATGCGGAGCTTGTGCTGACAAATGTCATTTTTTTATCGGATCCGGGGATCCTAAAAATATGCCGGTGCTCAGGGCAGAACTTTTAAGATCCGTATATAGACAAAATTTTACTCTTGCAGGAAAAATCCTCGGTAAACTTGCTGGGGGCAGGGAATTAACAATTGATGTAATTAAAGAATGGTTCTACTATTTCTTCCAATGCACCCAATGCCGTCGCTGCTCAGTTTTCTGTCCTTACGGAATTGATACTGCCGAAATAACGATTCTTGTAAGGGAACTGCTTAATCTTATCGGGATAAATATCGATTGGATAATTACTCCTGTAGCAAACAGCTTCAGGACAGGTAATCATCTTGGTATTCAGCCTCATGGTTTTAAGGATAGTATCGATTTTGCAGTTGAAGAACTTGAATCAATAACAGGTATTAAAGTAAATGCACCAATAAATAAAAAAGGTGCTGAAATACTTTTTGTGGCCCCTTCTGCTGATTATTTTGGGACGCCTCATTATTACACTTTGCTCGGATATCTTCTGTTGTTCCATGAAATAGGATTGGATTATACCTGGAGTTCTTATGCCTCTGAAGGCGGAAACTTTGGCTCATTTGTATCCCATGATCTAATGAAAAGTCTTAATGCAAAAATTTATGCGGAAGCCAGAAGGCTTGGTGTTAAGTGGATTCTCGGCGGCGAATGCGGTCATATGTGGCGGGTACTGCATCAGTATATGGATACGCTTAACGGTCCAGCAGATTTTCTTGAAAAACCTGTTTCTCCTGTTACAGGTACAAGATTTGAAAATACAAAATCAACAAAAATGGTTCACATTTGTGAATTCACTGCTGACCTTATAAAGAATGATAAAATTAAACTTGATAAAAGCCGGAATGATCACTGGCGGGTAACTTTTCATGATTCATGTAATCCTGCGCGTGCTGTGGGTTTGATAGAAGAGCCTCGCTTTATAATTAAAAATACCTGCAATAATTTCTTTGAGATGCCCGATAATACTATTAAGGAAATGACATTCTGCTGTGGCAGCGGTGCTGGACTTGGAACCGACGAGAATTTTGAAATGAGAATGCGCGGTGGACTTCCCAGGGCTAATGCGGTTAAATATGTTAAAGAAAAACATGAAGTAAATTATCTTGGATGCATCTGTGCCATTGATAAAGCGACTCTTCCGCCGCTTCTGGAGTATTGGGTTGGTGATGTTGAAGTAGGTGGTGTACATGAGCTGCTGGGTAATGCTCTGATATTAACAGGTGAAAAAGAAAGAACTACTGATCTCCGCGGTGAACCTCTGAAAAAATAACGGATGCTAATGATAAATCGCAAACAAAAAGAATTTATTTGAAAATTGTGAATTCATCCCAAGGAGCGAAAATGTATGATTCAGGCAAGATAATAACAGGATTAATTATTTTTATAGCATTATTCACTTCCCCATTCTGGTATAACTTATCAAACGGTAAAGCACTCATAAAGCCTAATCCTGTTTTACCCACGAAAGAGAATCAGAAAGAATGTGTTGAGAACATTGATTTTATGCGTTCAAATCACATGGTCCTTTTAAATGATTGGAGAAATGAAGTCGTCAGAACCGGGAACAGGAACTTTATATCAGAAAATGGAAAACATTTTAATATGAGTCTCACAAATACCTGTTTAAACTGTCATCAAGATAAAGCACAATTTTGCGATCAATGCCATAATTATATGGGCATTTCAAACTATTGTTGGGATTGCCATAATGAACCTCAGGTCGGGGAGAGTAATTTATGAATAATGGGCGGAGAAAATTTCTAAAAATAGCCGGATTAGTTGCACTGGGTGTAGCATCAGATAAATTTCTGGGAAAGCAGACATTAGCATCCGCAGAACTTTTAAAACCTGGCGCTATAAATAAAGAGTTAAAAACTGCTAAGCCAGTGGCTGGTGAAAGATTTGTAATGATAGTTGATCTGCGGAAATGTATTTCAGAGAAGGGTTGTACAAAATGTATAGACTCATGCACGAAAGAACATAATATTCCTGATTTTGGTGAAACCAAAGATGAGATAAAATGGATATGGAAAGAACCCTATGAGAATGCATTCATTGACCAGGAAAATTTTTATATGACTGATAAGTTTGAAAATAAAATGGCTCCCGTATTCTGTAATAACTGTGATAACCCGCCTTGTGTAAATGTTTGTCCTACCCAGGCTACATGGAAACGTGAAGATGGCATCGTCATGATGGACTGGCATAGATGTATTGGCTGCAGGTATTGCATGGCCGCTTGTCCATATGGTTCAAGAAGTTTTAACTGGAGAGATCCCAGACCACATATAAAACAAATTAATCCCGAATTTCCGACGCGTACAAAGGGTGTGGTTGAAAAATGCATGTTTTGTGAAGAGAGGCTGGCAAAAGGTCAACTGCCTGCCTGCGTTGAAGTTTGTCCGGTAAAAGCACTTGTATTCGGTAACCTGTATGATCGGGAATCCGAAGTAAGAAAATTATTAAAAGAGAATTTTTCAATCAGGCGAAAACCAGGTTTGGGAACGAGTCCTGAAATTTATTATCTCGTATAGGATTTAGAAATGCTGGAGTATGCACTAAAAGGAAATAAAAAATACTGGAGCTGGCTTTTATTCCTTGCTCTTATAATTTCTGCAGGATTTTATTTTTATCTGCGTCAGTTAAATTATGGACTAGGTTTAACAGGAATGAGCAGGAATATCAGCTGGGGGCTTTATATTGCCCAGTTTACCTTCATTGTAGGTGTTGCCGCTTCTGCAGTGATGGTTGTACTTCCATATTATCTGCACGATTATAAAGCATTTGGAAAGATTACTATTCTTGGGGAATTTCTTGCAATTGCTTCCGTAATAATGTGTATATTATTTGTCTTTGTGGATTTGGGCCAACCATCACGAGTTGCTAATATTTTTTTATATCCTACTTTTCATTCACTGATGTTCTGGGATGTTATCGCATTAAGCGGTTACCTGATACTAAATGTGGTCATTACAAGAGTATCATTAGATGCCGAACTTAAGCATATTGCTCCGCCAAAATGGATCAGAATTTTTATTATTTTATCAATTCCCTGGGCAATAAGTATACATACTGTAACAGCCTTCTTATTATCAGGATTAGCCGGGAGACCCTTCTGGCTTACTGCAATATTAGCTCCCCGGTTTTTAGCATCAGCTTTTTCTGCAGGTCCTGCATTATTACTGATATTCTGTTTTATAATAAAAAAATTGACAAAATTCGATGCTGGTGAGGAAGCCGTTAAAAAATTATCATTGATAATTACTTATGCAATGTGTGTCAATATATTCTTCATCCTGATGGAATTCTTTACTACTTTTTATAGTGCAATGCCTGAACATATAGCTCATATGCAATATCTCTATGTCGGTCTTGATGGTAAAACAAGACTGGTGCCATGGATGTGGACTTCGGCAATCCTTTCTATTGTATCTCTGATATTTCTGGTTGTCCCGGGATTAAGAAAAAACAAAAAGATATTGCTGACTGCGAGTATAATGGTTTTTGTATCAATCTGGATTGATAAAGGATTAGGCTTAATAATTACAGGGTTTATCCCGAATCCTTTTGGTAAGGTTGTACAATACTGGCCGACAATTCCCGAAGCAATGATATCTCTGGGAATCTGGGCAATAGGAATTTTCCTTATAACAATCTTTTATAAAATTGCTCTTTCTGTAAGAAGAGTGATTGAAACCTGAAATGTCAAATTGTATAACGTAGTAATAATAGGTGGAATGGCGGCGGGATGCAAAGCTGCCGCAAGATTAAGCAGGTTATCTAAAAATTATCAGATAACTATAGTCGAAAAATCCCCATTAATTTCGTTTAGCCGCTGCGGCCTGCCTTTATATGCTTCAGGTGAACTAAATGATCTGGCAGCGCTTACAAGTACATCCTATGGAATTGTTCGTGATGAAAAATATTTTAATGATGTAAAGGGAATTAAAGTCCTGACCGGTACAGAAGTTAAGCTGATTGATCCCCGGAAGAAAGAAATTGAATGTTTCAGTTTGGTAAATCATGAATTATTTAATCTGATGTATGACTATTTAATTATTTCCACTGGCTCTAAGATAACAGCTCCTTCTTTCTCAATTTGTGAATCTGATTTCATTTCATCATTTTATTCTCCGGCAGACGCAAAAAAATTCAGAGAACTGGTACAGAAAGGAGAAATTAATAAAGCTGTAATAATTGGTGCAGGATTCATCGGTTGCGAACTTGCTGAATCGCTTACATCGTTATGGGGAATTGAAACTATCTTAATAGAAAAAGAAAAAACAATATTGCCCGGATGCCTCGATAAGGAAATGGCAGCTTACGCTGAAAGTGCGATAAAATCGGATAAGGTTATGCCGCTGCTCTCCACTTCTGTAGAGAAGATTGAACGGGATCAAATGGGTCATCCCCGGGTAATTTTAGACAATGGCCAGAAAATAAGTTCGGATTATGTTTTTTATTGCCCGGGAGTAAAGCCTGATACTGATCTTGCTCAAATGGCTGATATTAAAACAGGAAGATTCGGAGGAATTCTTGTTGATGAACAAATGCGAACAAGTGTTCCGGACATCTGGGCCGCAGGTGATTGTGTTGAAATAAAAAACTTTGTCACCGGTGAACCTGAACATTTTAGTTATGGTTCCTTAGCAAACAGGATGGGAAGGGTTGCTGCCGATTCAATTGCAGGAAGAAAAACCACTTTTAATGGATCTTCCGGGACATTTTCATTAAAATTTTTTGATACAATAATCTCGGCAGTAGGACTTTCTGAAAAAAAAGCTGCCGGTCATGGTTACATAACAGGAAGTGTTATCGGCTGCTGGTCAGATAGACCTGATTTTCATCCCCAGGCAAAGAATCTTGTGTGCAAATTAGTTTATGAAAAACCCGGATTAAAATTACTGGGAATCCAGATTATCGGGGAGGGAGAGGTAACGAGGTATACTGATGTTTTTTCAAATCTGCTTGCGGATAAAAAAAACATATATGATTTGATTAATCTGGAGCACGGCTACACACCGGCACATTCTTCACCAATCTCCGTTTTAAATAACCTTGGTTATATGACGCTTAACCAGGAGCTTGAAGGAATAATAAACTTTAATCCTTTAAGGTTTCCGAAGTTTAAAGGTATTTGTGTTGATGTAAGAGAAACTGAGGAAATTAATAATTATCCTTTCACAGAAAATACTCTTCAAATTCCGCTTCCTGAAATCCGTACCAGATTATTTGATTTAAAAAATAATATTGGTACAGCCCAGCCTCTTCTGATTATATGTGAAAAAGGTCCAAGATCATATGAAGCAGCAAAAATACTTATGAATAATGGATTTAATAATGCTGCCTATCTTGCAGGAGGACACTTTTTTTATGATAAAATTTCCCGTTCATCGGCTTTCGGATTATATGAAATAGAAAACAAAGAAATGTTTGATGTCAGCATGGAGAAAAGTTATGAAGGATGACAATAGTGAACTTGTGGTAATTGGAATCAGTCATAAAACTTCTACGGTTCGCGAAAGGGAGATATTTCAGATCGAGAGAAAAAATATTGGTCAGGCATTGGGTTATTTCAAATCTTTGTCTGTTGTTAAAGAAGTTGTAATAATTTCCACCTGCAACCGTCTTGAATTTTATTTTGTAATCAAAAAAGATGTCGAAGTATTTTCACTTCTTGAAGATTTTTATTCGGGGATATCAAAGAGAGTCCCTTCAAAACTTTTTTATAGATATAAAGATGTTGATGCTGCAAGACATCTTTTTAAAGTAATTGCCGGACTTGATTCTATGATTCTCGGAGAGTATCAGGTCCAGGGACAAATTAAAGATGCTTATAGTATCGCTTGTGCTGAAAAAACTGCAGACACAATTTTACACAAGCTGTTTCATGCAGCTTTCAGGACAGGCAAATGTATTCGTTCGAAAACTAAAATTGGTAATGGTAATCAGTCTATCAGCGGCGTTGCTTCCAAAATTCTAAAGTTAAAGCTTAGTAAAACAGACAGCGTTACAATTATCGGTGTAAATCAAAATACAAAAATTATAGCAAAGGAATTATATGATGCCGGTTTCATAAATCTTGTTTTTGCTAACCGGACATATTTTAAAGCTGAGGAACTGGCCGAAAAATATAATGGCAATTCATTTAATTTGGAATTCCTTGAAGAAGCAATCATCAATTCTAAATGTATAATAAGTTCCACTGGTGCCCCGGGTTTTATTATTGATTCGGATCTTCTTAATAAAATTTATTTGCAAAAGAAACAGTTGAAATTATTGATTGATATTGCTGTCCCAAGAGATATAAATACGGACGGATTGGTGAAAGATATTGAAGTTATTGATCTGGAAGGATTAAAAAAATATCTCGATGAAGAAAGAAACGATGTGGTGGAAGATATCCCGGCAGCCGAAAGAATTATTGCAGATGAAGCTAAGATTTTTGAAGCCTGGACTGAATCCTGCAAAGATGCCAGAATGTCAATGATTGAAGAAAAAATTGAATCATTAAGATTACAGGTATTAAATGATATGAAGAACCGGATTTCCGAAGATGAACTTCAATTGTTAGATAAGTTTTCCCACTCCCTTGTCCATAGAATGAAATCAACTATTAATCAGGCAATAAATATGAACCTGGTTGAATCAGACATTCATGAAAGTTAAACGGAGGTTTTATGAAAATTATAACAATTTCCAGAGGATCTTTAAGTGCAACAGAAAATCTGGCCAATGAAATTTCAAAAAGACTTAATTGTACTGTGGTGACAAGGGAAGATGTCTTAAGAGCGGCAGAAAAATATGGAATAAAAGAAACCGGATTGGGAGATTTGTCATTTATTGAAAAGTCTCCAACATTCTGGGATAAAATGAGCGACAGAAAAAAACATTATATATACTGCTTTCAAAACGCTCTTCTGGATTTTGCTT
>DATICR010000269.1:0-5896 GCA_035456745.1 Ignavibacteriaceae bacterium | reverse complement strand
GGTGATTCAGGGTAATTTTTTTTCAGCTTATCCAGGAAAACTGCTGCTGTTTTGTATAATCCCAGGGAATAGTAATAGGAATATAATCTGTATACAGAAGCATCGGCATATTTGCTACGGGGAAAATCTGTTAAAATCCTGTTAAATACAGGCACAGCATCCTGACCGTTTTCTGTCAATATACCTTTTAGATATAAAATTGATGGATCATCGGGATTGGATTTTTGTAAATCGGGAAGCATTTTCTGGACTGAATCTTTTTGACCGCTTTCTATTAATTTAAGATATGGAACTATGTCTTTCTCCTGTGAAAATGTCTCTGCAGAAAGAACTATGAATAGTATAACAAATAAAATATATACCGATATTTTTTTCATTCGTGTTTCCATATTTTTGGATCGGCTATCCCGTCATTGCCAGATTTTGATCCAGAGAATCCGGAAAACTGGTAAAGTTACCGAAAAGAGTCGCGTGGGTTGCTCTGGTAACTTTGGCTTTAATGTAAGTTCCTTCTCTTATTTTTTCATCGGACGGAATTATTAAAACCTTATTAGTATCGGTCCTTCCTGAGAGAAAATCTTCGGATTTTCTGCTGAAACCTTCAATCAAAACTACTTCCTCTTTTCCTACGAGACCCTGATTTATTTCAAAACTAATCAGCTGTTGAAGTTCAATGATTTCCTGAAGTCTTTCTTTCTTGACTTCTTCAGTCACATCATCATCCATTTTATAAGCTTTTGTACCTTCCCTCGGTGAATATTTAAACATATATGCACCGTCATATCTGACTTGTTTCATAACTTCAAGAGTTAACTGATGATCTTCCCTGGTCTCGGTTGGAAATCCTGCTATTATATCAGTTGAAAAACTTACCCCGGGAATTATCTTTTTCGCTTTATCAATGAGAGCAAGATATTGTTCAATCGTGTAAGTACGGTTCATTAATTCGAGTATTCTGTTCGAACCGGATTGAACGGGAAGATGTATATAATTACAGAGATTAGGATGCTCTGCTATTGTAAAAAGAAGTTTGTCCGATAAATCCTGCGGATGTGATGTCGTAAATCTGACCCTGATATTTCTGTCGACTTCTGCGGACGCAGCAAGAAGATCCGCAAAATCATTCTCTCCATCACGATAGGAATTAACATTTTGACCTAACAGAGTGACTTCCTTAAATCCTCTTTGAGATAATTTTTCAATTTCATTGACCACAGAAGTTAATGGTTTGCTCCTCTCCCTCCCTCTGGTAAAAGGAACGACACAGAAAGTGCAAAATTTATCACAACCTCGCATTACCGAAATCCACGCCTGTAATCCGTCCTCCCTGTATGGGATAATATCATCATAAGTTTCAGTTTTGGATAAACGTACACCAATTCCTTTTTCACCATGAAACACAACACTGATTAAATCAGGTAGTCTGCGGTATTCATCGGGACCAACAATAAGATCAACAATCTTCTTCTCTTCAATCAGATCTTTTCGAAGTCTTTCCGCCATACATCCCAGGATACCTACAATAAGTTCCGGTTTTGAACTCTTTACCGTCTTGAAATTCCCTAAGCGGCCGTAAATTCTTTGCTCGGCATTTTCTCTTACACTGCAGGTGTTTAATAAAACAACATCTGCATCGTCGACTGATTTTGTAATACTGAATCCATTTTTTTGAAGGATTCCCATCACAATTTCTGTATCCGCCAGGTTCATCTGACAGCCATAGGTTTCTATGTATACGTTATTTTTCTTCATATCTTAAAGGAAATTTAAACAATAAATATAAAACTAATGAAACCCTGATTCAACCTATTCGGGAATCCTGCCTGCAATCATCACTCATATCATCGAAATACTCATTTAATACTGTTAGCTGACGGGTAGCTGACAATTAGCTAACTATTTACTAACTGTTAGATGACTGTTAGATGACCGTTAGATGACCATTAGATGACCGTTAGATGACCGTTATATAGTTAGGTTACCCCTGATTAACCTTCAAAAATTCTTTGGGATTAAAAACTGCTCCTGAGTATCCTTAAATTGTTACTTATACTTCTGAATTTACATTTATTCCGGTGAATAAATCGGGGAAGGCAAAGAATTGGTAATTTTAAATAAAAAAAGATGACACCTTAATGAAAAGTGTCATCTTTTATTTAATTCACATCCCGACAACCAAATGAGGATATTATTGGAATGTCACTACTTAAATTATTATTTGAGAAGTATCATCTTTTTTACGATGGATGATCCGTTTGATTCAAGCTTATAGAAATATAATCCGCTATTTAAATTTTGTCCGGAGAAATTTACCGTATGGCTTCCTACTTTCATAAAACCATTTACTAAGGTTGATATTTTCTGTCCGAGCAGATTATAAACAGTTAGTTTAACACTTCCATCAGATGGAATTGAAAAATTGATTTTAGTAGCAGGGTTGAAGGGATTCGGAAAATTCTGAGCCAGTTCAAATTTTGCAGGAGCTGTTACTTCAGCTGCTATGACATTCGAATATTCATATGTTCCATTAAAATCAACCTGTTTCAATCTGTAAGAATAATTTCCTGATTCCAGGTTTTTATCAGTATAAGAGTATACTTTTGATTGTGTTGAAGTTCCCTGCCCGTTCTCGAATGCTATATTTGTCCAATCGGAATTTACAGTTTTTCTCTGAATTTCAAATCCCTTATTGTTTGTTTCGGTTGAAGTTTTCCAGTTAAGTATGACATTATTGGATGATACAAAAGCTGTGAATGAAGAAAGTTCAACGGGAACTACCTCGCTCCAGCTTGTCCCGATTCTGATTCCGTCTACTATAACATTCTCAGAAGCATTGTATTGCCTTAAATTGATTGACCCGGGAATAATGTCAAACTGTGTAATACTTGTATTTGTGAGAGGACCTAAAGTCGGACTTGGTTCAACATTCGGGAATGGATCTGAATCATTAAACACAAACAAACTGACAGCATCATTATAATCTCCATCTATTATTTCATATTTCACAATTACCAGATATGTACTCCCAACAGAGTAAACAGGAGCTGTAAATATAGTATCACTGCTTGAGAAACTTAATCCAAACTCATAATTAGGCGCTGTTCCTTTGAGCCAGACCCTTGCCCTGAAATCAAAAGTATTATGTGGATTAGGTGCATAGTGCAAAAAATATCCTGCGGAAAATCCTTCTACATCAACCATAAATGCAGTATAAACGGCACCACCCGTTACATTTTCAAATAATCTGTGCACATCCTCGCCGTTATTATCCAATAATGCTGCATTTCCGATACCTGAAGAAGGATAGTTTGGAAAAGTTAATCCGCCGTTATTTACCGTAATCGGTTGAGTTCCTATACCACTATGAGCCATCCAACCGTGGTTACTTAACAAATCACCTGCTGGAAAATCAAAATCTGCAACAAACGGGAGAGGTACCTGAGTTTCGAATGAAGCTTTCATATCGGCATGTATTGAACAATGATATTCGTAGACACCCTCAACAGTTACTATATATGAAAAAGAATCTCCTATTCCTGAAAATGAATGATTCCAGGTAGGGGCGCCAGCAGGTACTGAAGTTGATGTAGTTGTATGGGTCCCTGACACTAAAGTCCATAAAATTGTGTCCCCAACAGCAGCATCAAAAGAAGATGGGGTAAATGCAAAATCAGCCACGCTGACACTGTCTATTTTGGCTGAAATTATTGGTGCAAATGCACATAAGAATAAAACGAAAAGTATAATTTTTTTCACAAGTAGCTCCTCTTAAGTTGATTTTGAAAGAATTTTATTTTTAAATATCTATATGCAAAATTAAGGTTTAATATCTTTCTCTGCAAACAATTTTTTGCATTTAACAATAATTTAAAACGACATGAAAAAAACTGCACGTAAGCATTTAAATTTTTGAAAATATTAAAACATATAAGCTTAAAATGTACTTTGCCTATTCCTAGTCTTATATAGATTAATTTATGTTTACATCCCACTAATTAGGTTATTTTTTTGATTAGTTTTCAGACGAGACATTTTTTCTATAATAATTAAGTAATCTCAATGAGCAGGAAAATTATAATAACCGGAGCAACCGGATTAATCGGTTCACATCTTTCAAAAGCCCTGACAGAGAAAGGTTATGAAATAATAGTTTTCACACGTGATAAAGAAAAGAATAAACAAAATGCAGGATCTGCAAAAAATTATGTTGAATGGGATTATCATAAACCTGAAAGCTGGCAGAATCACATAAACAATTGCTCCGGCATTATCCATCTTGCGGGAGCAAACCTTGCAGGGAAAAGATTCACTGAATCATACAAGAGAAAAGTGATGGACAGCAGGAAAATCAGCACAGAGAATATTGTGAAAGCAATGTCAACTGTTAAAAATAAACCGCCCGTTTTCATTTGTGCTTCCGGAGTAAACTATTACGGCGATAAGGGTGATTTGACATTAACTGAAGATAGTCCTTCCGGAAATGATTTTCTCTCACATGTCTGCGCAGAATGGGAGGCAGAAGCCGCAAAAGCCGAATCACTCGGTATCAGAAGAGTAAGTGTAAGAACTAGTCCCGTATTAAGCGTTCAGGGCGGTGTTCTTGAACCTTTGTTTCCACTGTTCAAATTTTATCTGGGTGCAGCACTTGGTAACGGCAGACAGTGGTTTCCCTGGATTCATCTTGATGATTTAATAAATGTATATATCAGAGTATTTGAAGATGATAAATTTTCCGGACCTGTCAATGCGGCGGCCCCTGATTATGTTACAATGAATGATTTTGCCAAACAATTAGGAAAAGCTATGCATCGACCCGCTTTCTTTAAAGTACCGAAATTTATTTTAAGGGCTGCCGTGGGTGAAGCTGCTGACTTTATTACGGCAAGCATGAAAGTAGTTCCGAAAAAGCTTGAAGTTTCAGGATTTAAGTTTGAATATCCTTTGCTCAAAGATGCATTGAATGACATCCTGAAAAAGAAATGATTATTTTTACGAATCCAATTATTTAATTTATCACAGGAGCTTTATGAAATACATCAAGATCATTCTCCCTTGTTTAATGTTTTTTTCCATCAATGCTATTGCCCAGGATTTAAGCAAAGAATATCCTAATCTTAAGCAGTATTATTTTGTTATGTTAACCAAAGGGCCAAGTAGTGAAAAAATTGATTCGCTTGAGCTCGAAAAAATCCAGACAGGTCATATGGCTAACATCCGCAAAATGGCGAATGATGGAAAACTGAAAATAGCAGGACCATTCGGGGATGACGGAAACTGGCGGGGCATCTTTATATTCGATGCTGCAAATGAAGATGAAGTAAAGGCATTATTAAAAAATGATCCCGCTATACAAGCCGGAAGACTTTCATATGAAATTCATCCATGGTGGACAGAAAAAGGAAGCTGCCTGAAATAATAATCTGGGAATTCATGTCATTTGTAGTTAATCATTGTTACTTGTGAGGCAATCCCCCGGCATAAATTGCCAGGTTGTCCCGCTGTGTGGAGATGATTAAATTTGGTCAGATTAAAAGCAAACCAATTGAGAATTTTGGAGTTTATATGTCACCCCGGGAATTCAGAGAAATGGTAAATGGTTACCAGACCAGCAGAGTGATTCTTACTTCAATTGAATTAAATTTATATAATATTCTTGAGGGAGAGCCTAAAAATTCAAAAGAAATATCCCAAAAGCTTACTACAGATGAAAGAGCCGTTGATCGATTGTTGAATGCCTTGTTTTCTTTAGACCTTCTTCAAAAGAAAAATGGAAAATTTTCAAATACAAAATTTTCATCAAGGTACCTGGTACCCGGAAAACCAGACTATATGTCTAATTTATTTCATGCTGCTGATCTCTGGAAATCATGGAGTCATCTGACCGACGTAATTCGTA
>DATICR010000268.1:0-6776 GCA_035456745.1 Ignavibacteriaceae bacterium | reverse complement strand
CATTTAGTCAGATATTTTGCCAAAAAGGCAGATTACAGATTTTATAGTTTGTATCGCGTAAGTATCTATAATTAAATAATTTATAGAGATTTTTGAATCGTGGCATATCTATTGTTGTTCATAACAAAACAAAAATTAGTTTTGGAATTATATCAGGCTAAATTGCCCGCACAAAATAAGAATTTATAATATATAAAAGGAGACATTACAATGACATTTGTAAGATTTGAACCCTTGAGAGAATTAGATAATCTGAATAACCGATTACATAAATTTTTCGGAGAATTTCCCGCAAATATTGATTTGGGATTTTCTTTCAGTCCGAGAATTGATGTTTTCGCGGATGATAAAGACTTCTATCTTGAAGCCGAACTACCTGGATTGAAAAAAGATGAAATCAAAATTTCACTGCAGGACAATATTCTTACTTTAAGTGGTGAGAAGAAAAAATCGGATGAGAATGATAATAAAGAGTATTTTAGAAATGAAAGAATATTCGGAACATTTTCAAGAAGCTTTACTCTTCCGGAAGATATAAATCCGGATAGCACTGAAGCAAAATTTGAGGATGGTGTATTAAAAATTTCGATTGCTAAAACCGAAGTTAAATCTGAAAAAGAAAGAAACATTAAAATTAAATAATTGAACAAAAACGTTTAGCTCAGAACAGCATAGGCCGTTCTGAAGAGAAGGAGTTTTATAATGGGAAAGATAATAGGAATAGATTTAGGTACGACAAATTCATGCGTTGCGGTGATGGAAGGCAATGATCCGGTGGTGATACCAAATTCGGAAGGCGGACGTACAACACCTTCGGTGGTTGCGTTTACCAAATCCGGAGAAAGACTGGTAGGACAGCCTGCCAAACGTCAGGCGATTACAAATCCTAAGCATACAGTATTCTCAATAAAAAGATTTATGGGAAGAAAAATAGATGAGGTAACCGAAGAAAAAGGTAAGGTTCCTTATGATGTTATCTCCGGCGATAATGATACTGCACGAGTTAAAATTGGCGACAGGGTATATTCTCCGCCTGAAATAAGTGCTATGATTCTTCAAAAAATGAAAAAGACTGCAGAGGAATATTTGGGTCAGGAAGTTACCGAAGCTGTTATCACTGTACCAGCCTATTTTAATGATTCCCAGCGCCAGGCTACCAAGGATGCCGGCGAAATTGCTGGTTTAAAAGTAAGAAGAATAATTAATGAACCGACCGCTGCTGCACTTGCATACGGTCTCGATAAAAAAACTTCAGACCACACTGTAGCAGTTTATGACCTGGGCGGCGGAACATTCGATATCTCAATTCTTCAATTAGGTGAAGGAGTTTTCGAGGTTAAGTCCACGAATGGTGATGGTCACCTTGGCGGTGATGATTTTGACCAAAGAATAATAGATTTTCTTGCTGATGAATTTAAGAAACAGGAAGGTATTGATTTAAGAAAAGATCCTATGGCTCTACAGAGATTAAAAGAAGCCGCCGAGAAAGCTAAAATTGAATTGTCTTCTTCTTCATCAACAGATGTAAACCTTCCGTTTATTACAGCTACTCAGGATGGCCCAAAACACTTAAATATAAATCTCGCTAGATCCAGATTCGAACAGTTGATCGATGATCTCGTACAAAGAACAAAAACCCCTTGTGAAAAAGCTTTGAGTGACGCAGGTATTACACCTGCCCAGATCAATGAGGTAATTCTCGTAGGCGGTTCGACAAGGATACCGATGGTTCAGGAACTGGTTAAAAAATTATTTAACCGCGAACCTCACAAGGGTGTTAATCCTGATGAAGTTGTTGCAATTGGTGCAGCTATACAAGGTGGCGTCCTTGCAGGAGATGTGAAAGATGTCCTTTTACTCGATGTTACTCCACTTTCACTTGGTATTGAAACTCTTGGCGGAGTATTTACAAAACTTATTGATGCAAATACTACTATTCCGACAAAGAAAAGCGAAATATTCTCCACCGCATCAGATAGTCAGCCATCAGTTGAAATAAATGTGCTTCAGGGTGAGAGACAAATGGCAGCTGACAGCAGATCATTAGGCAGATTCCATCTTGATGGAATTCCGCCGGCACCGCGTGGTGTACCTCAGATTGAGGTTACATTCGATATCGATGCAAATGGAATTCTCCACGTAAATGCAAAAGATAAGGCAACCGGAAAAGAGCAGAGTATCAGGATTACTTCTTCCAGCGGATTGAACAAGGAAGAAATAGATAAAATGAAAAATGATGCAAAAGAGCACGCTGCTGAAGATAAGAAAAAGAAAGAAGCAGTTGAGACTAAAAATCAGGCTGATAGCCTCGTCTTCCAGACAAAGAAACAGATCGAAGAAATGAAGGATAAGATCTCTGCTGATAACAGATCAAGATTAGAAGCGGAAATTAAAAAAGTTGAAGAGGCTATTTCTTCAAATAACACGGATCAAATGAAAGCCGCAACAGATTCTCTGAATAAAGTATGGAATGAGATTGCTTCATCACTTTATAGTCAGGCTGGTCAGCAGCAGGGAGCTCCCGGCGCTCAGCAGCAGCAATCTTCTCAGGGAGGTAAAACCGGACAAGAGAAAGAAAATGTGCAGGATGCCTCTTATGAAGTTGTGGATGATGAAGATGAAAAAAACAAAAATAAGAAATAATGATATGCTAAAGTTTAAAAAAAATAAGGAGTAAAATATGAGTGAGACAAATAATAAAGAAGTTCTGAAAGTTGAAGAAAGTAATGAATCGTGGGAAACAATCCTCAATAATGAAAGTTGTTATGCCCCTCTGGTAGATATATACGAGACTAACGATGAGTTTGTTCTTTCTGCAGATATGCCGGGCGTAAACAAAGAGGACGTTAACCTGAAGATAGAGGATGGCTCTATGCTTCTTTTTGGTAAAATAAATTACCGGGATGCATTAAACCGGAGATATCTCCTTCAGGAAAAGGAAATCGGACATTTCTTCAGAAAATTTAAAATATCTGATACTATAGATGAGTCAAAGATTTCTGCCCAATTTGAGAATGGACAATTAATAGTAATCCTTCCAAAGCATGAAAGAATCAAACCGCGTACTATAAATATAAAATAATCGTTATTTTCTAAGCAGATTCTTTAGTTAATAATCATTTAAGCCTGTCACATATGACAGGCTTTTTGTTATATGACAATTACATTATTTCTGCTTTCATTTTTATCTCCTGTTTAGTTATTTTTGCTGCCGGTTTGAACAGTATTTATCCGGATATTTAATGACACTTAGTTCTAAGAAAAATCGCATTATTTTCATTGATTTAATGCGTGCATTTGCAGTTTTACAAATGGTTCAGGGGCATACAACAGATGTTTTGTTAGCTGGCTCTTACCGAAGTTCTGATTTTCCGGTTTATGCTGTTTGGTTGTTTATGAGGGGTATGACTGCTCCTATTTTTATGTTTTCTGCCGGAACAGTTTTTACTTATTTATTCAGACTCGTTCACGAACCCTTTGAAAAAAATCCCCGTACGAAAAAAGGATTTAAAAGAGTATTTCTGCTAGTTGCATTGGGATATATTTTGCGTTATCCGACTGCAACAGTGGTGGATTTTTCGCAGGTTACAGCAGATCAATGGAAAATATTTTTAGCTGTGGATGTTCTTCAATGCATTGGAATGGGAATTTTATTTTTACTGATATGTGCATATATCGCTGAAAAATTAAATGTTAATGATTATCTGGTTTTTGCCGTTGGTGCATTATTCTTTTTTCTGCTGAGCCCTATATTAGCTCCGGTGGATTGGAAATCTTTGGTACCCGTCCCCATTGCGGGATACCTATATAAAGGAACAGGCTCACAATTCCCGCTTTTCCCCTGGGTTGGATTTGTTGTTGCAGGCGGAGTATTTGGAAGCTACCTCGCTAAAAATCCTATGGTATTTAAAACCGCTAAATTCAGCTACAGAGTATTTATTACAGGCGCTGTACTGCTTGGAGGATCATTGCTTATAAATGCCGGTTTAGTGCATTTCTATTCTGCCGGTTTTGAGGAATGGCCTGATAGTCCTTTGCTTTCATTAATGCGTCTTGGCTTCGTTCTTATCCTGAATTCTGTGGTTGCCTTCATCTCATTAAAAGTAGAAACAATCCCCAGATTCCTTATACTGGTTGGAAGAAATACTTTATTGATATATATTGTACACCTGATGATATTATACGGAAGTGCATGGAATCCGGGATTGATAATATTTTTTAATCAGAGTCTGAGTGTCTGGAATACAGTAGAACTTGCCTTAGGCATGCTGTTGCTCATGTCTCTAATGGTAATAGCGATTCATAAATTAAAGATTAAAAATAAACAGTTCGTAACTCAATAAGTATTATGAGAAAATCTGATACCACTAATCCTGAGACGACTGAAACCGAGAAACAGATAGAGCAAACTCTGAGACCGGGAAGACTTGAGGAATTCAGGGGTCAGAATAAAATTACCGATAACCTGAAAGTTTTTATTTCAGCTGCCTGTAAAAGAGATGAAGCGCTTGACCATGTCCTGCTTACGGGTCCCCCCGGATTGGGTAAAACAACTCTTGCGCATATAGTCGCTAATGAAATGGGTGTTAAGCTGAAGATTACTTCAGGCCCGGTGCTTGAAAAGCCTGGTGATCTTGCAGGGATACTTACCAATCTTGAAGAAAAATCGGTTTTATTTATAGATGAAATTCACCGTCTTAGTCCTGTTATCGAAGAATATTTATATTCCGCAATGGAGGATTATAAGCTTGATATAATGATTGACACGGGCCCTAATGCCAGAACGGTTCAGATTAGTTTACCCAAATATACTTTAATAGGTGCAACTACAAGAGCAGGGATGCTTACCTCACCTTTGCGTGATAGGTTTGGAATAAAATTCAGATTGGACTATTATGGTTCGGATACATTGCATTCCATAATTCAGCGTTCGGCCAGAATACTTGATCTTAAAATCGAAAAAGATGCAGCAATGGAAATTGCCCGGAGATCCAGAGGGACTCCGCGTATTGCCAACAGGCTGCTCCGCAGGACAAGGGATTTCGCTGATTATGAAGATAAGAATGTTATTGATGTTGGTACAGCGGCGAAAGCATTGAAAGCTCTTGAAGTGGATGAATATGGTCTTGATGAAATGGATAAAGAAATTATTCTTGCAATAATAGAAAAATACAAAGGCGGACCTGTAGGACTCAATACACTTGCTATAGCGGTGAATGAAGATGCAGGAACTATTGAAGAGGTTTATGAACCTTTCCTGATTCAACAGGGATTTATACAACGAACACCCCGGGGTAGAGAAGCCACTTCTCTTGCATATAAAAGATTCGGTAAAATGAAATCACATCCCGGAGAAACCGATTCTTTATTTGAGTAGAGTAGGAGTTACAAATGTGTAAAATATCCAGTCTTTTCCTTTTCCTTTTATTCACTTTTTTGACCTGCGGGATTTTATTTGCTCAGCAGGAATATATTCCCCTTAATATTCAGGCGGCTTATGATAAAGGTACCCGTTCATTGGACGGCAAACCGGGACCGAATTACTGGCAGAACTCTTCTGATTATACAATCAAAGCTGATTTCAATCCGGCGAAAAGATTATTGACCGGAACCGAGCATATCGTTTATCATAATAATAGTCCTGATACACTTGACAGGATAATTATCAGATTATATCAAAACATAACCAGAAAAAACTCCCGACATGATTTTGATCTTAATGCGGCATCCACGACAGATGGGGTATTGATTGAAAGAATTTCTATCAATGGAGAAATGCAGAACTTAAGTGATACTAAAAAATTTTCGATGGAAGGAACTTTACTTACCATCCATATAAAAGATAATCCTATTCTGCCGCACTCAGATATTAAAATGGACTTTGATTGGAATTTTACATTTCCGGAGGGTCAAAGTATCAGAATGGGGATGTATGATTCAACGTCTTGTTTGATTGGCTACTGGTATCCTCAGATTTCTGTTTATGATGATATAGATGGGTGGGATATAATTCCATATACCGGACTGCAGGAATTTTATAATGATTTTTCTGATTATAATGTCGAGATAACTGTTCCCAACACCTTCGCTGTCTGGGGAACCGGTATATTACAGAATCCCGAAGAAGTATTTACTTCAGATTATCTTAAGAAATACAAGTCTGCTTTTAAAAGTGATGATATTATTCATATAATTACAAAAAATGATTTTGGTAAGAAAATATTCAATAGTGATAATCCTCTGAATACCTGGAAATTTAAAGCCGACAGTATAACGGATGTGGTTTATGGTACCAGTGATCATTATCTCTGGGATGCAACAAGCCTTCAGGTTGAGCCTGACAGAAGGGTTTATATTGCTGCTGTGTATAAAAAAGAATCTGAAGATTTTTATGGAGTTGATACAATAGCTAAACAATGTGTACAATATTTTTCCACTTTAATGCCCCTAGTATCTTTTCCTTTTCCCTCCCTTACCGTTTTTAACGGTTCCGGGGGAATGGAATTTCCAATGCTAATAAATGATGGTTCTGCAAAAAATTATGCTGGTACTTTAGGTGTGACCTCTCATGAAACTGCACATCAGTATTTTCCGTTCTATATAGGTTCGAATGAAACCAAATATGCCTGGATGGATGAAGGATGGGCAGTTTTTCTGCCTGTCGACCTTGAACATAAACTGCTTAACAACGGAAAAAGAGTAGACAGGGAGGTAAATACTTTTAATAAACTGGCAGGAACGGAAAAAGATATTCCTCTTTTTGTTACATCTGATGA
>DATICR010000267.1:0-3671 GCA_035456745.1 Ignavibacteriaceae bacterium | reverse complement strand
CCAATGCCAGCTGCCATTATCGACCGACCATGCATATTCGACAATCCCGCCTTCCTCGTCGGGGTCACGGGCAGAGTAGCTTAATTCAATCCCCTGCCACCAGTCGGATGTCTGATCTTGAGCGAAGTATTTTTCATTATTGGAAGGTTTAGCAATAGTAGTGACCGGAAAATACGTCCTTTTTGAAAAGAATATTTTAACTGCAGGTGTGGGATCCACCGCCCCGGTGTTATCTATTGCTCTGACCTCAAATTCCTGTTCATTCAAATCGTCGTCCGATAAGAATGCAACAGTAAGACTTGTCTGATCGGTATATTTCCAATCCTGTACAATCGAATCACCAATCATCAGCCGGTGGGTGATATAACGATACTGGTATCCCTTGACGTATCCGTCATTATCTTCTCCGTCCCAGTATAAAGTCTGCAATGCGAACAATGTATCCCCGTCCCTCGGGATGTTTGCAAGTGTAGTATTAGGTAAATCATTCGGATTCGGTTCGGTTGGTTTTTGACACGAACTCCATATAATTACAAAAAAAACAACCAGACCAAATTTTATAATATTTGAAAAATTAAAACCGTAAAATTTTTTTTCCATAAATTATTGCCCGTTTAATAATAATGTACATCGGTTATTTTCATAACACGGTATAGTCTGTAGACATCCCTGTATCTCTTAACCGATTTAAAAGGACTGATCTGTACATCAATCTGGGTAACTCTGTCTTCGCTGACATTGAAATTCTGATCAAAATGGAACAATAGATTTTCATCCGGCGGAAGCTCGACAGGATTCTCAAATGTTTTACCGGAATTGGCGACGATTCTTAAAGGAACTCCGCTTGCCGGAGTGACACCGAATTCCAGGCTGTTATAATTTCCGGGGGGTACATAGGATTCGAAAACTTTATATTTCTTATAATTCCCCAAACTGTCCAGAGCGATTACATTTACAAATTCATCCTCCTGGCGGTAACTCTCAATTGTGGGATAGAGAACGGCAAAGTCGGAATCTCTGTAAATTCTGCCCTGGAAGACTTTAAGCATGAATATTGCCTGATATCTTGTCGACACGGAGAATGTATCACTCTTTTCGATAAGGATAGTATCTGCAGGATCAGAACTGAATACAATCCTGACTATTCCATGATCTGGTGAGTCTGTGACTCCCGTTGTGCAGTTGTAAATTGTTAATGCAGAAAAAAACAGAATAATAGAATAGAGTAAGAATGTTTTTATTTTTCTCATCTTAACACTTCCTGATAAAAATATTAAAGCGGGAGCCGGAGTTAATTACCGGTTCCCGAAAAAATTCGAAAATTCACTTCAGCAGAATCATCTTCTGAGTCAGTTGAGTTGAACCTGCATTTAACTGATAGAAATAAATTCCTGTTGAAACTCTGTTTCCGTAATCGTTGGTTCCGTCCCAAACCACGGAGTGATATCCAACGTGTGTATTTTCATTTAGAAGTGTTTTTATCTTTCTGCCCAGAATATCATAAACCACAAGTACTACCTGTCCGGCTTTGGGAATACCGAATTTAATTGTGGTTGTGGGATTAAAAGGATTGGGATAATTTTGAGAAAGTTCATACCTTCCCGGAATTAAAGTGTTATCATCTTTAACACCGGTAGTATTCTCAGCTTCAAAATTATTATAAACCAGAACCTGATCGATTTTGCCGGAAAATCCTCTTGCTCCGCTCAAATTACCGCCGTTCCCGATTCTTAAGGGTGCAGTGGCCGGTACAGGGGGATAATCTGCTATTGTTGAATCATTTTCTGTTTCGTCAATTAAATTATTATTAGCGTCAAATAATTGGAATACTGCGTGAGTAGAATCGCGTTTGAATATAACCCTATACCAGGTATCGATCTGAATTGTATCCATCAGATCCATTTCCACATAATAATCAGGTTGAATAACTGCAGGGTCGGCATAATATCTGGCTCTCAGATGGTTACCCGGTTCCGTTCTTATTTCATAATTATTCTGATACCAGTTTCCGTCAGTTATCGGCCGGTTGATTATTCTTGTATATTCACTCAGAGAATCGGCTTTAAACCAGAGACTGACATTGAAATCGGGGGAAGTTAAGAACGGAGAATTGACTCTCATAAAACTTGAATCCATCCCGTCGGGATCGGGTGCCTGGACTATCGAATAACTTCCTTCTGCAGCATCACTGGAATAAACAAAAGGTCTTGGAGAACTTACAGGACTATGGAAGAATGAATGATCAACAGGTGTTCCGGATCCACCCTCAAAATCAAGATTGAGAACCAGAGCCATTGGTTGATAAACAGCAAATGTCAGATAACCGTTTCCTTCTGCAGGATACTGTGCTGTTCTGTTCTGATCATCCGTAGCTTCCACATAATAATTAATTATTGTACCAAGAGGCTGCTGCGGTATAAATCCAGTATACTGATTATTTCCCATATCCGACATTGCAGTACTCTGCCAGGTTGTGCCGTTATCTGTACTATACTTAATATCTGCCGATGTAATGGAACCTCCTACTGCAAAAGCCATTATATTTGCATCAACTTCATATTCAGGAACACTGGAAGTCTGATTAGGCAGTTCTGTCACATCAGTAATTATAGGAGGAACAGGAAAATCCCTGACATTATCGCTGATTCTGATCTCATCAACAAAACCATCAAGGAATGAATCATCACCACCTCCGGCAAAACCTATGTGCACGGGCTGGCTGGTTGTTATCGGGGGATCATCGAGAACAGCATCGTAAGGAGCTGTGGTAAAAGATATAAGCTGTCTTTGTGCATTATGAACCATCTGAATCAGGATATGACGACTGGTATCTCTTATAAATGTCAAATGATACCATTGCCCAACCTGAAGAATATTATTTGGAGAATTTACCTGAGGCCATCTGTCAGCACCGGATACATTATAGCCTGTTGAGAAAAACCGGTAATCCCCCCACATCTCCACGAAATAATTTGGTCTCCAAAAAACATCGTCTCCGGTTTTTATCACCAGACGCGGCACCCATCTCCAATCGCCGGAAGTCTGGCCGAAAGTAAAGATATTTATCCAGCCCTCAATTGTCCAGTCTCCTGTTAAATCAAGATAAGAAGTATCTGCGACCGTAACATAAGATGAATCTGATTGTGCATCATTTGTTAATCCGAGAACCTGGCCGAGGTCTGTATCGAATGAATTGGGAAGATAAAATATTCCATTTGGTGCATTTGTATGACCGATTGCATTTGCAGAGTAAGAGGAAGCGTTGTCGAGGTTACCGTCAAAATGCAGCAGTAACATTGTATGACTGTCGGGGGTATAAGGACCACCGATAACCTCCTGAGCGTAAATATTCATTACGCAGGGCAAAAGAAGCAGTGAAAATATGACAAGTAGTCTAAAACGTATAGTATGTTTCATGTACCTCTCCTATTTATAATAAATAATAGATTATTTAAGATATTCTTACAAATCATCGTTGTAGTGTTAAATAATTTTTTCCTGCTGATTATTTCAAAGAACCGCCCTCTAAAAATGTTAGCGCTAACATTTCTATAATATTACAATTTAGAAATCATAAAGTCAAGAAGAAAACTTTTATTATGAGTCATCCGGATTGGCTCAAAATTAATCTAATCGTAAGGACTAAAAAATTTAAACTCACCTCTTATCTC
>DATICR010000266.1:0-2593 GCA_035456745.1 Ignavibacteriaceae bacterium | reverse complement strand
ATATTAACTTCGTCGCCATCCTTTAAGCCGTCACCGTCTGTATCGGGATTCAATGGATCGGTCATATATGTGTTTACTTCCTCGCCATCTTTCAAGCCGTCGCTGTCGGTATCTGCTTTATTTGGATCAGTCTTGTAATTTGTTACTTCCTGACCGTCTTTTAAGCCATCACCGTCGGTATCGGGATTTAATGGATCAGTCTTGTAAACATTTACTTCTTCACCGTCTTTCAAACCGTCGCCGTCTGTATCGGGATTATTGGGATCCGTTTTCAATTGCTCTTCAACATTATCCAGCAGACCGTCACCATCACTATCCCTATGACCGCCGCCGAGAAGAACACCTATGGTTCCGAAGATTCCGCCATCCCAGGGTTTTCCTTGCCTGTAATAGTTTAAGTTGTCAGTTGTTGAATAATAAATACCGGCCTGCAATTCAAACCATTTAAGTCTCAGGCCTAAACCCAAAGTGGATATTCCCGCTACTCCCTTATCCTTCACTTCTGCCGATCCATAATTAGAAGGTGGTGCACCTTTAAACGGGAAATCATCTACTTTATAGTACATCCCGCCCAAGCCGGCAAACACGTAAGGGGTATAATCTGATTTACTGAAAAAGAGGAGAACACGAAAATCGACTGGAACGATTGTCGTTTTATAATAGTCAAAAATCTTGTCGGCACCGGCATACTGACCGTATCCTGCACCAACTTCACCAGCTAAAATAGAACCCATTGGAAAGCGTATTAATGCTCTGCCAATAAAAGACAATTTCATTGTCTTGCTGTCCATATCATATTCATTGGCAGCAATAAAGGGACTGAATTGTAGTCCAAATTGCGTGCCCACCTGGCTCTGAGCCTGTGTGCTAACCGGTGCGATTAAGATAAGAACAAGAAAAATAAAGTATATTTTCAGTTTCATAACATGCCTCCTAATTTGTGAATAAAATTTTCCTGCGTACACAGAAATAATATTGAATGTCTTTCATCATTAACCCTTCTAAGACAAAAGATAATATGGGAACAGAAATTATTAGAAAAGATTTTGAAAAATACAACTCCAGGAATATTCATTAAATCTCCCAGAAAAAGTATATATATTAATATACAAGAATCCAACATTAAAACTCAAGATTGATTATAGAAATGCCTATTTTTTTTATTTTCATCTGATTTAACCAAACCTAACCTGACAAAACAATTGCCACTATTTACGAATCCTATCCGGATCCAGGAACTACCTTAATTGAATAATACTGTTTTTGCTTTAATCAATTTCAATTGAAGTATTATCATCCTGCTTTGCTTTAATATAATTCATCTTAAGAATCATTTTCAGGAGGAGATTTAAGAATGAAGTTATAATAAGTATCTCCATAAATCCAATAAATGTGAAAGGCATAAATAATCCGTAAGTCCATAACAAAATCACGCTGAGACAGATAATATGAGGCATATAATACTTCTTCTGTTTTTAAAATTCTTTTATGTCAAAAATATTTAAAGTGCCGTTTTGTGATTACTTAAAAAAACTCTTTAATTCTTTTCTTTCCTTAATCTCTTTAACCATACTCTTAACTGCTCTGTAAACTGTGTATAAGATAATTGCACCTATCATTAATTGGGTGAAATTCATAAGATTCCTCTGGCTTCAAAGCTAAATTTCTTTCTCTCTTTTAATAGTCTGCTTTGGACTTTCTTTTTAGTTAATCCCCTGATTGGGAGATAATAAGTAGAGCCCGTTTGCCGGTCCGTTGCAAGTGCAAATTTATCCTTCCCATTGACTTTTTGTATGCCGTCAAACTTAGCTCCCCCTTCTTCAATAATAGTTGCTCTAAACAAGATAGTCCTTTTATATTTATTAAAATTACTCGACCGTGATTGTGGCTGTCATAGACGTATGGATCCTGCAATAATATTTAAATACACCGGTTTGATGGAACGTGAAACTGAAAGAACCCTGCGGAGCTATATTACCGGAATCAAAAATACCGGAGAGGGATCCGGGAACACCGCTGGTTACTGTATGTGTAACCGCATCTTTGTTTGTCCACTTAAGAGTCGTTCCAAGTGCAACTGTTCTGGTGCCTGATGCAAATGACATATTCTGTATGAAAATTTCATTTGGCCCGGGAGTGCCATCAGGTGGATTGGTTGAAGAATCATTTTTACTGCAGCTGTTAAAAACAAGGAAAACAAAAACAGATAAAAAAATGATGAATAAAGGAAAAAATGACGATTTATTAAAAAATTCTGAACGCTGCATAATTGCCTTCCTTTGATACCATATTGAATTATTAGTAATACATAAAAACAACCCGGGAGTCTTTTTATTTTTACTCGTTCTGAAGATATGAAGAGAAACAAAGTAAATAAATCGGACAAAGGGATGAAAAAGGAACTACATCTATAGGATGATTAATTGCGGATTGGCGAATTTGCGAATTTGCGAATTGGCGAATTTGTTGACTGAAGACTGCCTGACTGTTGACTGACATTGCCTACTGGTTATTGGGTGTATTGCACAATTATATTATTTGTCATTTAGTAAGCCATTAATAATAATTGTTGACCCTCTACAAGGGTCAGGGA
>DATICR010000265.1:0-2029 GCA_035456745.1 Ignavibacteriaceae bacterium | reverse complement strand
CGACCATATATATCAATTCCTTTTCCTTCACGGGCAAATTTAATGGTATATAATGAACCTTTAAGGAAAAATTTTGATAATGTAGTCGAGATAATGATAGTTAACATCAAAGGTAATATAATCTTATAATTACCAGTCATCTCAAAAACCATGATTAAAGCTGTTAAAGAAGCATTCGTAGTTCCTGCAACAACTGCTCCCATACCAACCAATGCATATGCTCCTGGAGGAGCACTTATTGCAGGGAATAAATAATTAACAATTTGTCCAAAACAGCCACCAAGCATTGCCCCTGTAAATAAACTGGGAGCAAATGTTCCGCCATTCCCTCCGGAACCGATGGTTAATCCCGTAGCTACTGGTTTGAAAATTACCAGAGCAAGGAGTATCCAGAATGCAGTAGGATTTCCCAATGCATTTAAAATAGCATCATAACTAAAACCATAGATACCCGGCAAATAAAGACCAATCAATCCCACACCTAGTCCTCCCAACGCCGGCCTTAGTATAATTGGTACTCTCTTAATATTATCAAAAAAGCGGTCAATACTCAGATAGACTCTGACAAAATATACTGCAGTGATTGCTGACAGAATTCCCAGTACTATATAAAAAATGAATTCAGTATTAGTTACGAGATTGTAATCTGGTATTTGAAATGCCGGTTGGTTCCCAAGATATCCACGTGAAATAACGGTTCCAAAAACAGAGGCTATAATTATCGGACTAAAGGATTTTGCATTGAAGGTATGAAGAATAATTTCCATTGCAAATAAAGCCCCCCCAATCGGAACATTAAAAGCAGCAGATAATCCTGCAGCTGCGCCACAGCCTACTAATATTTTAAGTCTGTCGGATGAAGTTGAAAGATATTGTCCAAAGGCAGATCCTATAGCCGCACCTATTTGTACGATAGGACCTTCTTTACCACCAGCGCCACCTGTTCCAATGCTAAGAGCGGAATCCACTGTTTTAAGAACAGCTACATTACCCTTAATAATCCCACCTCTTGAAGCAACGGCATCAATAACGCTGGGAATCCCCTCTCCTTTTTTCCCACCCTCAAAATAATGAGCTATAATTCCAACTAATAAACCGCCTGCTGCAGGCACAAGGATTACCAGGATTTTAGTATACCAAACTTGTGGATTCAATAAAGAATTAATTCCAAAAATTTTCCCGGGGTCGTCAAAGAATAGTTCTTTAATAAGCCTTATAGATTCATGAAAGATTACAGCCCCAAAGCCGCAAAGAATCCCTATGATACCGCCAAGAATCAGAAGATAAGTGTCCTGCGTGATAGCAAAGGAAGAAAAGAAATGATTTAACTTGTATCTGTAGAATCGTGTTGTACGCTTAACATTGGATAATAGGCGCAAATAAATAATACCTTAATTGTATTTAAAAAATCCCTCTCCTGATTTACGTCCTAATTTTCTTGCTGCAACCATTTTTTTGAGTAATGGACATGGTCTGTATTTAGGATCATTAAATCCGGTATAAAGTACTTCCATTATCGCAAGACAAACATCAAGTCCGATAAAGTCCGCCAGTGTTAAAGGGCCCATGGGATGATTCATACCAAGCTTCATTACAGTATCTATATCTTCAGCAGATGCTACTCCCTCCATTAAAGAAAAAATTGCCTCATTTATCATCGGCATAAGAATTCTGTTTGAAATAAACCCCGGATAATCAAATACTTCAACCGGAACTTTATCCAGTTTTTCAGCAAGAAATTTTATAGTTTGAAATGTTTCATCGCTGGTCGAATAACCTCTTATAATCTCTACTAATTTCATAATTGGAACAGGATTCATAAAATGCATTCCAATGAATTTATCCGGTCTGGTAGCTGACGAAAGTTCTGTAATTGAAATTGACGAAGTGTTTGAAGCAAAGATAGAATCTTTTTTAACAACTGATTCTAATTTATTGAAAACACTAAGCTTAGCCTCTTTATTTTCATAAATAGCTTCTATGATTAAATCAGTATCTTCGGGAGTATTTTCCACGCCAACAACCTTTT
>DATICR010000264.1:0-2541 GCA_035456745.1 Ignavibacteriaceae bacterium | reverse complement strand
GCTGAAATCGGTTACATTGAGACTCATGGTTCCGGCACCCCAGTAGGAGACCCGATAGAAATTGCGGCACTGACAAAAGCATTCAAACGATTTACAAATAAAAAAAATTATTGCGCAATAGGTTCTGTTAAAACCAATATCGGTCATCTTGATGCAGCCGCTGGAATAGCAGGAATCATTAAAACTATCCTGTGTTTAATCAATAAAAAAATCCCTCCAAGCTTGAACTTTGATACCTCAAATCCTGAAATCGATTTTAAGAATTCTCCTTTCTATGTAAATGTATCTTTGAAAGAATGGTATAGCAGTGAAAAAAGAAATGCCGGGATTATGTCTACCGGAATGGGAGGAACAAATTCTTATATAATTCTTCAGGAGGCTCCTAATATACCTGAAACAAAGACCGAACAACCCAGCTTAGTATTATTATCTGCAAAGAATGAGAAGGCCCTGGATGAACAGACTATACAATTATTAGAACATTTCAAAACAAATGAAACAATAGATTTAAGAAATACAGCATACACTCTCCAGGTCGGTCGTAAGGAATTTGACTATAGAAGATTTTTTATTGCCCGGAATAATCGTGAAGCAATAGAATTCCTTAATCAAAAAAACTCAAAAAGAATTTATTCGGACAGGATTCATAATTCCTCTAAACGGCCTGTAATATTCTTGTTTCCCGGAGTGGGAGATCAATATGCCGGGATGGGATACGATCTATATAATAATCTAAAAGTTTTTAGAGAAACGGTCGATTATTGCGCTGAAGTTGTATTTCAATATATAGGCACTGATATAAGAGACATTCTTTATCCCGAAGATTGTAAGAAAAAAGCGCCTGAAAATACTCAAGGTATTGACCTTAAAAAAATGCTTGCAGATAGAACTGATATTACCGATATAAATACAAATAAACTTAATCAGACATTATATGCACAACCGGCTTTATTTATCGTTGAGTATGCCCTCGCAAAATTATGGATTCATTTGGGAATAACCCCTGATGCGATAATAGGACATAGTATGGGTGAATATGTTGCCGCTTGTTTAGCAGGAGTGTTTTCATTGGAAGATGCCTTAAAATTAATTGCTAAACGGGCACAACTTGTGAATAATTTGCCTGAAGGATCAATGCTTGCAGTGGCATTGCCTGAGAAGGATTTACTTCCTTTATTAAATGATGATATTTCCATTTCATTGATCAATTCCCCCGGGCTTTGCATAATTGCTGGCACTGAAAATAATGTTAGTCTATTTAAAGAGTTATTAAATCGTAAAGAGATATTTTATCGGCCTGTACGTAATGCACACGCATTCCATTCAAAGATGATGTCATCTGTATTCGATGACTTTGTCAGAGTAGTCAGCCAAGTAAAATTAAATTCTCCTGAAATACCCTATACATCTAATATTACAGGTGAATGGATATCCGAAAACGAAGCTGTAAATCCTGAATATTGGGCAAAACATTTGATTGGTACAGCCAGATTCAGTAATTCTATGGAAAAAGCCCTGCAGATAAATAATTCTGTTTTGCTTGAAATAGGACCGGGAAATACACTGGGTGTACTTGCAATGCAGCACCCTGCCGGAAGACAAAACGGTTCTATAGCAATTTCAACTTTGCGCCCGGAGTATAATTATCAGTCTGATATAAACTTTCTTCTGACCAATATTGGAAAACTTTGGTTGTCCGGTATTCACATTGATTGGGAAAAACTGTACGAAGAAGATAATTTGCCCCGAAGAGTACCTCTGCCGGCTTATCCGTTTCAATATGAAAATTATTGGCTAAAAAGTGCCGGAAAATTCGGGAATAATTATCCGGAACTGAAGGAGCAGCGTAATAGTTTTAAGGATTGGTTTTATGTGCCTGGATGGACAAGAAAAAGCTTTTACAATAAAAATGTTTTGTCTTTTGAGGGGAAAAAATTGTGGATAATTTTTCTTGATGAGAAGGGTTTGGGAATTCAGTTAAAAAAGTTTCTTGAAGATAATAAACAAACCGTCATAACTGTAAAATTCGGAAATAAATATTATAAAAATAAAGATGATTATTTAATTGATATACGGCATCCTTCTGATTATATAAATCTTTTCAGAGACTTAAAATCAATAGACTCGGAAATTCTGAACATTATACATCTTGGTTGTTATTCAGAAAAGGATAATTCATGGTTTGATCATAAGAACGATACAATTCAGTATCTTGGATTTTATAGTTTATTATATATAACTCAATCGTTAAGCAGACTAAATTTTTCAATCCCTGTTAATATCGAAATTATTTCGAGCCATATCCATCAGGTAACTGGAGATGAGATATTATGCCCTAAAAAAGGTTTGATAATTGGACCATGCGGGGTTATTCCAAAAGAGTTTCCTGGAATTAATAGTTTTAATGTGGATTTAATATTAGAGGATTTAAATGATGAAAACCGCGAAATTGTTAAAAATCTGATTTCGGAATTTGATGACGCAGGAATCGGATCATTGATTGCCTACAGAGGAAAATTTAAATGGATAAAAAGATATGAT